>SVMS01000029.1 GCA_015067255.1 Oscillospiraceae bacterium | reverse complement strand
CTACAACATTAAAAAAGAACCTGGAGTTGATTAACTCCAGGCCTAAAAAAGTTTTACATTATCAAAAACCTTTGGATTTATTTGACGATTGCATTAAAAAGTGTTGCACTTAGTTTGACAATTCATCATTATATCTTCTGTTTAAAAATTAAATCTTTCAGCATAAGTAAATCCACAATAGAAATTTCTGAGTCTTTATTTAAATCCGCTGACATATCGGAAGCTGTTGTTCCTAATAAGTTATTTTTAATTGCTATAAGGTCAAGAACATTCATTTCTCCGTCACCGTTAGCATCTCCTGTAACAGCTTCGTTTTCTATTTGATTATAGTGAATATTTGCATTTGTTAAATCTTCATTACCGTAATCAATACTAATTGAATTCCACTGACTTTGCTCGCCTGCATAGTATACATCAGTCAGTGCAGTGCAGTCAGAAAATGTATACGAGCCAATTTTTGTCAAGTTCTCAGGAAGTGTAATTTTTTTCAAAGACGAACAACCCGAGAAAGTCCAATCTTCGAGTTCATTTACGCCGGATGGAATGACAATTTCGGTTATTGCTTTATTATAAGAAAACGCATTTTCGCCAATTGTTGTTACTGTATTCGGTATATTGATTTTCACATTTGCAAAATAGAATGCATTATCTCCGATTTCTAACAGTCCATCATTCAACACAGCTTCATCTAAATAGGACCAAGCAAAAGCACTCGATTCAATATACCGTACTGTTTCTGGTAAACGGATAGAGCCGTTTTTTCGAGAGGGTACCGCTTTCAATCGTGTCATATCCGAACTGTAAAGCACGCCATCCACAGTGCACAAGAACGGATTATTTTCGTCCACCACAAAGGATAGTGCCTCTAGTCCCAAAGCACTTTGACTCCAATTTGTCAGAGTGCTCGGTATATAGACAATGCCTACATAGGACGTCTCAAACGCTCCTCCGGTAAAATCGCCGTATACCGATTTTACACCCTCCGGAATTATGATATCATCGCCAAACTCATTTTGGAATTTCATCAAGATTCCATCGCCCATTATCAAACAATCGTCAGATAATCCATCAAACCAAGCTGTACCGTAAAATGCATTGGCGCCAATAGTTGAGATCGTATTTGGAACATTGATTTCCGTCAGTGACTCACAATTATAAAAAGCATAGTCACTTATAGTGATAATGGTTTCCGGTAAATTAACAATTATCAATTTGCCACAATCCGAAAAAGCGTTTTGAGGTATTTTCGTCAATCCGCTTCCTAAAGTTATCTCTGATAAATTAGAACAATTATAAAATGCATAGTCTTCCATATCCGTAATGGTATATGGTAAGGTTGCTCTTGTTATGGTTGTATTGTTATAAAACGCAAATGAAGAAATAATAGTTACGGGGTAACCTTCAATATAGGCAGGTATATTCATTGTTGGAGAAGTTCCATTATACCCGCTAATTGTAACCTTACCGTCTCTAATCCGATAAGTAAAATTCTCAGCAGGAGTCTCAGTAGTCAGCATCGGTATGATTGTTACATCAGTCTTTGCGTCGCAACGAGTACAATGCCGAGATTGACTGCCTTCACTTGTTTCGGTAGGCTCAATATCAACAGTCCACTCGTCAGACCATATATGTGTAGCCGGGATTACTGTTATATCTGTTTTTTCTTCGCAGCTAATACAATGGTGCGACTTGCTGCCAGTAGTTGTACAAGTTTCCTGTACATCCACTGTCCATTCTGTAGACCAGTTATGCGTTGCCAAAACAATTTCCGAATAGGTATTATCACATACTGAGCAAGTATATTTTATTTCTCCATTCTCCGTACAACTTGACGGTTCAATTTGTTCAATGTGCCACCTATGACCCATCTCATCAATATAATTATCGCTATACTGATCCTGACATACAGAGCATATGTGCATTGTATAGCCCTTTCCCTCACACGAAGGTAATACAGTATGTGATTCATAACTATGACCAACATGCTTTGTTTTCTGTTCTTCAACAATCTCATTGCATCGCTGACAAATCTTTACTTTAATTCCATCCGTTGTACAAGTAAGTTTCTGCTTCTCAATCCACTCTTCTGACACAAGGTGTCCTAGCGCTGCCTCAAAATCATATTCATACTCCTTCTCACAAATACTACATTTTCTGAGCGTAACTCCCGATTCCAAGCATGTAGGCTCCATTACTTGCGGCGCTTGCATTCCATATAGCGCTCCATAATGTTTAGTTACATAAAAGCCATTGTTCTCAGCAATAGTAATATTTTTCCATGCCAATTCTGCGCCTTCATAAAAGATATGAATAAGGTAATCAAAACACCACTCTCCAATGTATTGTACACTTTTAGGCACACCTATGCTAAACAAGTTAGAAGTTGCACCATCACAAATTACAGTCGTCCCATCTTTCACAACATAATCTTTTAGTGCTTCACGTACTTTAATCAAATGTGTGCCTATATACAATGCACCATTATCCCAATTTGACGGAGTCCAGTAGTACGATGTATCACTAAAAATATTTTTTCCATAGATAACCATTTCCGGGTTGTTAAACTCTATTTGGGCAAGATCATCCAAATTATAATGGTCCGCATAAAAATATGACACATTCTTACCTACTATAAGTTTTTCTACATAAGGAGGACAAACCGCATTTTTTGTATTCTCGGCATTTAAAACTACCGTTTTCAAACTATAGCATTGTCCAAACACATTATAAGGATAATTCTCAATACTTTTGCCAATAACAATATATTCAAGATTTTGGCAGTCAAACAAACTGGGCATATTTTTAAGCCCATTACCAATTGTAAGGCTTTTTAGATTGTGACACCAATCAAAGACATTTTTGCTTCTAAATTTAGTAACGCTATCTGGTATTACTATGTCTCCAGAAATGTTTTGAGGTACGAATAGCAATTCTTCTAATTGCTTATCGTACAAAATTCCTTGATAAGAACTATATATTGGATTGTTTTCAGAAACACGAATATTTGCTAAAGTATCAATTTTAATCCAAGAAAATGCATCATTAAATTCTGTTACACTCTCTGGTATATACAACTCGTAAATACTGATTTGACCATAATACTGATAAAATGCATATTTGTTTACACTAGAAATACCTTCCGGTATCTGATATACCTCCTCATATGGTTTTCCGCTAGGATAGTACACTAATTCCTTATTATTCCTATCAAAAAGTACACCATCCTCTGAATAATATGTTTTATTCCCAACATCAACAACTACCTCTGAAAAATTAACTGAATCACAAATAGGCATTACAATTTCCGATACTCCAGAACCAATGACCAATTTAGATAACTCCGTAGTATATCCCCAACACTCGAATGCATATTCGTTGATTTTGTTGACTGTATCGGGAATTATTATGGAATAAATATTACTATAAGTACAATTAAATGCATATGAGGCTATTTCAGTAACACCATATGGTATATACACATCTCCACCATCACCAAGATAGTCTACCAACACCCCATCTTCAATGACGAAATCAGAATCTACATAATCCTTTGCATTTTCATATTCACTGTCAAGAGATACGAAGTTAATATCGTTAGCGACAGCATATGCTTGTGCAGTGGAATTATTATAGCCATAGATCGTAAAATTTTTATGGCAATTTACAAATGCTTCATCTGCAATAACTGCTTCTGTAAAATTGATTGTAACACTTTTTAAGTTTGTACAATTATAAAAAGCATTTGTGTTGATCGTTTTAATAGTATACGGAATATTGACACTTTCAATTGTTTCATTGCGGTTAAAAGCATACGAATCAATCGTATTGCAATATACATCCTTTGGAATGTATACATTTACAGAATTACCGTTATAAGAAATTAATCGCGAGCCTTCTTTTTCAAACTCGACAGGCTCTGGCTTTTTGTAATAATGATAAGCTGGAATCATCTTATAGAGGCTTTCTCTTACAGCTTCGATAACATATGTAAATTCAGAATACCACGCTTCTATAATTTGTTCGTCATCAGCAAAGCTACCCCAACCCAAAGTTTTACAGGCTTCAATTATACTTGAACCGTAAACGCTGTCCTTAAGTTTATAGTAATTTTCTTCTCCTTTCTTTCGCAGTTCTATCAACACGCTCATATGATAAATAGCATCAGCAGCATAAGCTGCAGCAAAATCTGACGCTCCATTATAAGAATATAAATCCTGCAACTCACTTTGGATCATAGGCACCAAAAGTTCAGAAATATGATCCAAACAGTAAATCGTTTGCATTTGCTGCTTTGTCTCTGTTGTGTTAAACCACAGGTCAGATACAACATTCCCTGCAGTAATACCAATTTTTGCAAAAAGTGCATAAATACCACAATGCGAATAAATTAAATCTTTCACATTATCAAAAGTCCACTCTAATGTTTTATCACCGGCAATTTGTAAAATTCCCTGTATAATATTGATCGTATAACTATTCCCAAATCTTGCGATAATTTCATCGCAGGCTGCTCTAAGTGCACTGTCGGTTGTTTTTGCTCTAATATACTTTAACAATTCAACTAATTTCTCATCGGTTTTGTTATATGACTCAAGTTCCCCGATCAGAGCGAATCCATCTTTTGATAATTGTATAGTTTCACCAACAGCACTGAAAATATCTGATACGTTTGAAAGCTTTTTATGCCATTCGGAAGAATCTACAAAATTATAAAATTCTTGCAGAGTTTCATCTTTATGATCGGACCAATCAAAGTCTTGAACATTATTATCAAATGCACTTTGTATTCTTTCATATATAGCCTGATACCCATATTCTCCCATATCGGTATTAATACCATAATAATAGTTTAGATAATAATTGGATGTCTCATTTATTGCTTTTTCTATATACTTGAATTGATCAACGGTATATAGTTTTGTGTCCTCTAAAAATTCTTTAAAACCGTCTAAAAATTCTACAGAAATATCACTAAATGCTTCGGCGGCACTTTGCTCCCGAATTTCATCGTATGATAATCCGATAAATGAAGTTAAAATCTCAACGAAATTATCTTTACGCTGCTTTGGGTCTAAATTCAGGCTACCATAGATTATATTACCTGTAGATACATCTAAGTGATACATAAAATTATCGGATTCAAGTAGCCAATCTATGTATTGTTTGTTATACTCATCCTGCCACCACGTGTTAACGCGATAAAAGTCTTCTTGCTCTTTTGCTGATAATGCCAACGCTGACATAGGTGCTGTAGTAATCAGAATAGTAATTGTTAACAATATAGCACAAATACGAAACAATGCTTTTTTCATTTTTTACACCTTCAATGTTTATTATAATGATAGTTAGGCGATATGTTTGCTCTGCAAACGCGATATACTCGCTTTGCTCGTGCGATATATCGTCACTTTGCTCCGATGCGATATGATATAAATTCCTTACGGGATTTATATCGCTGCGTGTTATCTGTTAAAGATAACACGCTATTTTCCGCGGATATATTTTATTGCTTGTGTACCTGCAACGGCGCCCTCGCTGACTGCCTTTGATATCTGTAAAAGTCCTCCGTTGCAGTCCCCTGCAGAGAAAATTCCGGGGACATTTGTTGCCATATTTTCATCGACAACTATTTTGCCTTTTTCAGTTAAAATTCCTATTTTTTTGGCAAGCTCGGTGCTTCCCGCAACGCCTATTGCTACAAAAAGACCGTCAATTTCTATTTTACTGTTATCTTCAAATAAAACGCCGTTTACTGTTTCGTTTCCTATAATTTCCGAAATTTTTGTATTAATTGTTTCGATATCTGTTTCTACCTCAAGAGGCTTACCGTCTGTCAGCAAAACTACTGAATTTACAACGGGCAAAAGCTCCTTTGCCTCGTGAAGCGCATAGCTTGAGTTACCTATAACGGCAACATTTTTGCCCCTGTAAAAGAAAGCATCACAAACGGCGCAGTAGCTTACGCCTCTGCCCTCAAATTCGGCAATTCCTTTTATTAAAGGTGCTTTTCTTGAAGCGCCTGTCGCTATTATAACGCTGTCTGCCGAGTATTTATTTTTATCGGTATAAACGCATAATCTTTCTTCAAAGCCTATGCCCACAACCTCTTCCTTTACAAAGCGTGCGCCTGCTTTTTTTGCGCCCTCTATGGCGTTGTCGTGCAATTCTTTACCCGAAATTGCTTCTTCAAAGCCGTAATAATTTTCGATTTTTTCAGCCTTCAATAAGGCAGAGCTTTCGTTTGAAATAACAAGAGTATCAATATTTGCACGTGATGTGTATAAGGCTGCAGAAACTCCTGCAGGTCCTGAGCCTATAATAACTATATTTGACATTAATTTGCCCTCTTTTTAAATAAAGCTGTCCGACAATACTGCGAACAGCTTTTTTATATTTAAAATCCTCTGGAAGCGCCGCCTCCGCCAAAGCTTCCGCCGCCTCCTCTGAAACCGCCGCCCGAGCTTCCGCCTCTAAAGCCTCCGCCGAAGCCGCCGCCGTGAAATCCTCCAAAATGGAAAAAGGGTAAAAATCTACCGCCAGAAAATATCACTAACAGTACAATTATAAAAATTATAACAGATAGTATATCTATATCTTCATCTTCTTCGGGCAAAGCCTCAGGTAAGTCAAAATTTTCGGGCATTTCAATATCGTATTCTGCGTATATTTCTGATGTCAAAGCCTTGTAAGCATTTTCCAATCCTTCAGAAAAATTATTATCCTTCAAATAAGGAACAGCATAATTATCAAGAATACGTCCGACCTTAGAGTCATTAAGTCTGCCTTCAAGACCGTAGCCTACCTGTATGCTTATTTCTCTGTCCTCTACGGCAACCAAAAGAACGACACCGTTATTTTTATCCTCTTGTCCCACTCCCCACTTACGACCTAAGTTGAGAGTATATTCATTGATTTCCTGCCCGTCAGTTGTGTCAACAGTAACTGCCACAAGCTGTGCAGTAGTATCCTTTTGAAGCTGAGCGCCTATGGCAAGAATTTGATTTTCTGTTTCTTCATTTAATACATCTGCAAAATCATTTACAAAGAACTCGCTTGTTGCCGCCGGCTGTGCAAAACAGCTTATACTGAAAAGCATTACAACAAGCGCAAATACAGCTATTTTTCTCATAATCAATCAAAATTTACTTCCGGCACCTTTGAAGCGCCTTCGTCAGCTTCAAAATATTCAGCTTTTTCAAATCCGAAAAGTCCCGAGAAAATATTTGCAGGGAAGGTACGGATTTTTCTGTTATATTTTTCAACAGCGTCATTGTAGTCTTTTCTTGCTGTGGCAATACGGCTTTCTGTTCCCGAAAGCTCGTCTGTTAAAGCTGTAAACTGAGTGTCAGCCTTAAGCTCAGGATAATTTTCTACAATAACCAAAAGTCTTGACAAAGCTGTTGAAAGCTCGTCATTTGCCTCTAATCTGTCCTCTGTGTCAGAAGCGCCCGTAAGCTTTGCTCTTGCAGAGGTAACCGCTTCAATAGCCTCTGTTTCGTGGGTTGTATATCCTTTTACTGTTGAAACAAGGTTAGGAATAAGGTCTGCTCTTCTTTGAAGCTGATTATCTATCTGAGAGCTTTTGCTCTTTATTCCCTCTTCAAGCTCAACCAATCCGTTATATGCAGAAACTCCAGAAATTACAGCGATAAGAAGAATTACTCCCACCACTATTAAAGCGATAATTCCACCTGATAATTTTTTCATTTTTCAAAAACTCCTTTTAAAGTGTTTTTATAAATTTTTCTATTCTTTCAACAGCTTTTTTTAAGTTTTCCAATGAATAAGCATATGAAAGTCTTACAAAGCCTTCGCCCAATTCTCCGAAAGCGTTGCCGGGTATAACTGCGCATCTTTCCTGACGGATAAGTCTTTCACAAAATTCTTCACTGCTCAGTCCGAACTTTTTGATTGACGGGAAAACATAAAAAGCTCCCAAGGGCTCAAAGCAATCCATTCCTATCTGACGAAGAGCATTTACAAGATAGCGTCTTCTCATATCATATTCATTTTTCATATACTCTATGTCGTCATCGCTGTTTCTCATAGCTTCAATGGCAGCATACTGAGCTGTTGTGGGCGCACTCATAATTGCGTATTGATGCGCCTTTGTCATCTGTTCTATTATTTCCCGAGGACCGCAGGCATATCCCAAACGCCAGCCTGTCATAGCAAAAGCTTTTGAAAAGCCGCTTACAACTATAGTCTTTTCCCACATTCCTTCAATACAGGAAATTGACGTATGCTTACCCTTATAGGTAAGCTCTGCATAAATTTCATCGGACAGCACTAAAATATCCTTGTCCCTTATAACCTCTGCTATTTTTTCCAAATCCTCTTTTTCCATAACAGCACCTGTAGGGTTGTTGGGAAAAGGAAGCACAAGAAGCTTGGTCTTTTCGGTAATAGCCTTTTTGAGTGTTTCAGCAGTAAGCTTAAAATTGTCCTTCTCATAGGTGGGAAGAGCTACGGGAACACCGCCTGAAAGACTTGTTATGGGGCTGTAGCACACAAAAGAAGGCTCGGGAATAAGCACCTCATCCCCATTGTCTACAACGGCACGGATGCACATATCAATAGCTTCACTGCCGCCGACTGTAACAACGATTTCGTTTTTAGCGCAGTAAGTCATATCAAAACGGCGCTTAAGATATTCCGATATTGCCTCACGCAAGGACATAAGTCCCCAGTTTGACGTATAGTGAGTATGTCCCTCTTCAAGAGAACGGATTCCTGCACGGCGTATATGCCACGGCGTAACAAAATCAGGCTCACCGACACCCAAAGAAACACAATCGGAAAGCTCCTCTGCAATATCAAAAAAACGGCGGATACCCGAAGGCTTTACCTGCTGTATTTTTTTAGATAAAAGCTTATTATAATCTATCATATTCCCAAACATCCTCTTTCGTCAGCATCTTCTGCCCCGAAGAAGACTCCGCTATCCTTATATTTTTTGAGCACGAAATGAGTAGCTGTTGCCGTTACACCGTCAATAAAAGAAAGTCTTTCAGAAACAAACATAGCAACATCTCTAAGGCTTTTGCCCTCAACCATAACAGCAAGGTCAAAGCCGCCGCTCATAAGATAGAGATTTTTAACCTCTTCGAATTTGCAAATAGTTTTTGCAACCGAATCAAAGCCTTGGCTTTTTTGCGGAATAACCTTTATTTCAATAAGCGCATGAACTGAAGATTTATCTGCCTTGTCCCAATCTATCAATGCCGAATAGCCGACAATTACCTTGTCCGCTTCCATTTCAGCTATATATGCCGCCGCTTCTTGTTCATTTATTCCGACCATAACTCCTATTTCTGCAGGAGTAAGTCTTCCGTTTTTCTCAAGCAACGATAAAATTTTCTTTTTAATCATTTGAAATTACCTCGCCGAATTTAATTCGGCTTCCTTTCTTCAGGTATTATATCAATTATACAACATTTTCTTCAAAATATCAATAACTAAAAAGAGACCGTAAAATTTTGTTTTTTACGGTCCCTTTTATGCTTAGTTAATGCTGTATTTTTGGCTGTAAAGCTGCTGCATTTTTGCAAATTCAGGGCTTGTAGCTTTAATTTTGTTCAAATATTCGTGAACGTCCATACTATCGTGAGCCATTTCTATAATACAGCCTGCGATATTTGAACAGTGGTCTGCAATTCTTTCTAAGTTTGTAAGCAAATCAGCCCATACAAAGCCTGCTTCAATGGAACATTCATATTTTTGCAAGCGTGATATATGCTGAGTACGAAGCTGTTCCTTCAGGGAGTCAATAACCTGCTCCAAGGGCTCAATTTTAGCTGCGGCATCAAGGTCGTTATTGTTAAAGGCATTAACTGCCAAATCAACAATTTCAGAAACTGCCTGAGTTAAAACAGACAGCTCTTTTTTAGCTTGTTCACTAAAGGGAACTTCTTTGTTTCTGATTTCCTCAACAGACTCCAAAAGATTTACAGAATGGTCGGAAATACGCTCAAAATCTCCTATTACAAACAAAAGCTTACTTGACTCATTGGAGTCCTTATCGCTCATGGGGAAGGTATTAAGCTTAACAAGGTAGGATATTAAAGTATCCTCATAGGTGTCTGCATTTTTTTCATAAGAACGAACCTTTGTAGCCTCATCTACGTCATATTTATCAAGCAAATTGATGGCTTTAGTAAGTCCTTTTTGAGTAATGTGCGCCATTTTCTCGGTAAGCACACGGCAACGCTCAATAGCAATTGCAGGAGTTGCCATAAGACGTTGGTCAATTTCAACCTTTTCTTCCTCGTTTTCATTGCCTGCAGGCTCAGGAATAACTTTATATGAAAGCTTTTCTAAAAGTGCGCTGGCAGGAAGCATAAGAGCTGTACAAACTACATTGAAAACTGTATGTGTTACTGCTATTGAGAATTGGTTGGCAGAAAGATTTACAAATGATAAATTCAAAATCGCATTAAGCGTACAGTAAACAGTTAAAATTACAACTGTACCTATAATGTTAAAGGAGAGGTGGACAACTGAGGTACGGCGTGCGTTGCGGTTTGTTCCCACTGAGGAGAGAAGAGCAGTTACACAAGTACCTATATTCTGACCCATAATAATCGGAATAGAAGCGCCTATAGTTATCTGACCTGTTGAAGAAAGCGCCTGCAAAATTCCGACAGAAGCAGAGGAGGATTGAATAATACCTGTAACAATCGCACCTGCAAGAACTCCGAAAATGGGGTTTGAGAACATAGTCAGAATATTTCTGAATTCGGGAACATCCTTAAGACCCGAAACAGCACTTGACATAATATCCATTCCGCACATTAGCGTTGCAAAGCCCAAAAGAATCATACCGATATCTTTCTTTTTATGGCTTTTTGAGCCCATATAAAGCAAGGTTCCTATTAAAGCTAATATGGGGGTGAAAGAAGTAGGCTTGAAAAGCTGAACAATAAGAGAGTCTCCCTCAATACCCGAAAGGCTGAGAAGCCAAGCGGTAACAGTTGTTCCGACGTTTGCGCCCATAATTACGTTGATAGCCTGACGCAAGGACATAACTCCCGAGTTTACAAAGCCTACAACCATAACGGTTGTTGCAGAAGATGACTGAATAACAGAGGTTACACAAAGACCTGTGAAAAAGCCTGCCATTCTTCCCGTTGTCAGCTTGCTTAAAAGTGATTTAAGCCCGTCGCCTGCTGATTTTTCCAACGAGTCGCCCATTACGTTCATACCGAACAAGAACAGACAAAGACCGCCGATAAGGGATAGTACGTCAAATAAATCCATATTTTTCTCCTTTTATAATTAAATTAAAGCCCCCAAACAAGCCATATGTAGATATAGCCTGTAAGCACTGCTGCGATGGTAAAGGGAACACCGATTTTAAGAAAATCACTTGTTTTAACCGTATAGCCGTTTTTACGCAAGATACCGATTGCCGCAATATTTGCGGAAGCACCGATGGGAGTAAGATTTCCGCCCAAGGTTGCACCTATAAGAAGACCGAAATAGAAAACATAGGGCTCAGCTCCTGCGCCCGAATTCATAAGCGCCGCAATAGACTGAATAACGGGAAGCATAGTTGCAACGTAAGGAATATTATCTATAAAGGCAGATAAAATAACCGATACGAATACAATAAGCGTATATAAAACAAAAGGATTATTTCCTGCAATCTTATAGAAAAGGTCAGCGGCGGCATCTATTACACCCGCTGCAGTAATGCCTTCAATAATTATAAATAAGCCTAACAGTAACAAAAGAGTGTCCTTATCCAAGTCCTTAATAACCTGAATAAACGGCTCTGCTTTCTTGCTTTTAAGGCAAGCACGGATAACTCCGATAATACAAAGAGCAAGACAAATAAGACCTGCACGAAGATTATAAATGGTAATAAGAATACTGTTGCTTGTAGGTGCGGGTAAAAAGGAAGCACAAATAAGTAAAACAACAGTGCCAATCATAAGCACTGAGGGGAAATAGTCCTCTACCTCTGTTTCCACCTCTGCCGATATTTTTTCCTTTTGCTTTCGAAATAAAAACAAAAGAACGAAAATTGATGCCAAAGCACCTAACTCAACACCCCAGAAAATTCCGAATTTGCCGTGCATAAAGAAGAATTCAAGAAAATTCATATCAGCAAAGCCGCCGAGCAAAATACTCGTAGTATCTCCTACCAGAGTAGCCGCACCTTGCAAATTTGAGGAAACAGCAATAGCAATCAATACGGATACAGGTGAAATATTAAGCTTTTTAGATATTGCAAGACCTATGGGAGCGACCATAAGCACAGTTGCAACATTGTCTACAAAGGCGCTTATAACTCCTGCAAAAAGCGCAAGCACTGTTACTGCCCATTTTACATTCGGAACCTTTGATATAAGCATTTCTGCAAGACGGGCAGGCATTTTGCTCTCTATAAAAAGAGTTACTATACCCATAGTTCCGCCTATCATCAAAAGCACATTGAAATCTATTGCCCCAAAAGCCGATGCAATACCCATATTATACATACCGCAGCAGCCTAAAATAATATAGATAAGAGCTGAGATTAAGGCTATATGCGGACGGTATTTCTGGAAGGAAAGCATCAGAATATATGTAAGTGCAAAAATGATAAGTGCGATAAGCAAAAAATTACCTTCCTTTATTTATACTTAATTGATATTATATCATATTCTTTTTAAAAATAAAGACTCAAAAGAATTAAAAAGTATGTTGATATTAAAGGGTTTATATGATAAAATAGATAAAATAAGGAGGCTTAAAGATCGTGACTCAATATTTAAAAGAGCTTTTAAATGCGCTTACTCTTTGCTACGGACCTTCGGGACGTGAGGGTGCGGCGGCAAATGTTATAGTGCAGTATCTAAAAAGATATACGGATAAAATTTCAATAGATGCTTCGGGAAATGTAATTGCAAAAATCCCATCCTACAACCCCAAGGCAAGAAAAATTTTAGTAGATGCCCATTATGACGAAATAAGTATGTATGTTACTAAAATCAGCGATAACGGAGAAGTCTTTGTGGGCGCAAAGGGTGTTGATTTAAGAACTCTTTTGGCAAGTGAGGTTATTATTCACGGCTTGAATGAGGTTTTCGGCGTAGTAGCGGTGCCTCCTGTTCATATGCTTTCAAAAGAGGACAGAAACAAGCTTCCCGAATTTAACGAGCTTATTATCTTTACAGGCTATGATGCTCAAAAGCTTAAAAAGCTTGTAAAGGTAGGCGACCCTGTAACCTACAGGGCAAATACAACAGCCTTAAACGGAAACTGTTTTTGCGGTAAGGCTATGGATAACAGAAGCGGTGTATGTGCTCTTTTATGCTGTCTGGAAATTCTCAGAGGAAAAAGGTCAAACTATGAGCTTAATTTTCTTTTCTCAACTCAGGAAGAAATAAACCTGAGCGGTGCGGCAACCGGCGCCTTTAATATTGACCCTGATATTGCAATAAGCGTTGATGTAACCTTTGGAAAAACAAATAAGGATAATTTTGAAGAGCAGGGTGAAATGGGAAAAGGAGTTATGATAGGCTATGCGCCTATTTTAAATTCAAAAATTTCCAACACCTTTGCAGAGCTTGCTCAAAGAGCAAAAATTCCTTATCAAAAAGAAATTATGGCAGGAAATACAGGCACTAACTGCGCTTCTATTACTCTGGCACAGCAAGGAGTGCCTGCAGGTCTTTTATCAATACCCCTGAGATATATGCACACTCAGGTAGAAACTCTTAATATTGCCGATATAGCATATACTGCGGCGCTCTTATCGGAATTTCTAACCAATTAAGGAGAGAGTATCTGTGGGAAATAATAATTTATATAACCTATGTAATTTAAGAGGCGTATCGGGAGATGAGTCTGCTGTACGTTCATATATAAGCGATGCTTTAAAGGAGCAGCAAATTACTGTTAAGACAGACAGCACGGGAAACCTATACGCTTTTAAAAAAGGCCTTGAGGGCGGCGACAAAAAAATAATGCTTTGCGCCCATATGGACGAGGTCGGCTTTATAATTACAGGCATTACCGACGACGGCTTTTTAAGATTTGATACTGTGGGCGGAATTGATGAACGTATTTTGCCAGGAAGCCGAGTGCTTATAGGTAAAAACAGAGTCAGAGGCTGTATCGGTCTTACTCCTATACATCTTTTAAATGCGGAGGAAAGAAAAAAGGTTACTCCCGTCAATGAGCTCAGAATAGATATAGGTGCGCAGGATAAAAAAGCGGCAGAGAGCCTTGTTTCACCCGGAGATTATTGTATTTTCGAGTCTGACTTTATTGAGTTTGGGGACGATTTGCTTAAGGCTAAGGCTCTTGACGACAGAGCAGGCTGTCATATTCTTATGTCCCTTATTTCAAAGCCGCTTAAATATGATACTGTTTTTGCATTTACCGTTATGGAGGAAATAGGCTTAAGAGGTGCTTTTATAGCGGCAAAGACAGTGCGCCCCGATGTAGCCATTGTTGTTGAATGTACCACCGCCTGTGATTTTACGGGAATTGAAGAGCATATGAAAATTTGCGAATTGGGAAAAGGAACGGTAATTTCCAATTCAGACGGAGCAACAATTTACAATGTAGAGCTTTCCTCTCTTGCCCGTGAAATTGCCGATAAAAAGGGAATAAAGCATCAGACCAAGAGAATGACCTTGGGCGGAAACGATGCAGGCTCAATTCAAAGTGCGGCGGGAGGCTGTAAGGTGCTTGCGCTGTCAGTTCCCTGTCGAAATATCCATACCTCTTCCTGTTGCGTTGCAAAAAAGGATATTGAATATACTCAAAATTTACTTGAAGAGCTTTTAAACTCTGAAGAATTAAAGGACCTTTAAAAATATGAAAACACAGCGTCTTGATAAAATAGTGTCCCACGTGCTCAATATTACCCGCAGCGAAGCCCAGACCAAAATACGTACAGGTCAGGTAAGCGTCAACGGTAAGGCTGTTATTAAAGCATCAGAGCATTTTGATATGGATAAGGACAAAATAGAGATAAACGGACAGGGCTGTAATCACAGCAGCTTTGTTTATATAATGATGAATAAGCCTGCCGGTGTGCTTTCGGCGGCAAGAGATAAAAAAGCTAAAACAGTTATTGACCTTATTCCCTCTGAAATGAGAAGAAAGGGACTTTTCCCTGCAGGACGTCTTGATAAGGACACAGTCGGACTTTTGCTTATCACCGATGACGGAAAGCTTGCCCACGAAATACTCGCCCCCAGAAAGCACATATTCAAAACATATTTTGTACGTGTTGACAAGCCTCTTGAAAAAGAAGACATTCAAGCCTTTAAAAATGGCGCAGTGCTTGAGGACGGAACCTTATGTAAAAGCGCACAGCTTGAAATTACAGGGGAATGTGAAGGCTTTATAAAAATAAGCGAGGGCAAATTCCATCAGATAAAAAGAATGTTTTTATCGGTGGGTAAAAGCGTTGTTTATCTCAAAAGAACCGCTATGGGCGCTCTTTGTCTTGATGAGGCTTTACAGGAGGGCGAATGTCGGTATCTCACCGAAGAAGAAAAACAATTATTAAGGGAAAATATGGAGTAAAGCTATATATACTCTTTGTAATAATTTTCTAAAAGCAAAAAATTTTTTTATTCATAAATTGAATTTTTGAAAAGCTGATAAAATCAAGGTTATCCACTTTTTCCACAGGGTTTTCCACAGAAAAATCGTTGTATAAAGATTGTATATACATCAAAATATTACCGAAAGTAGCAAAAAAAGACATGAATCGACAAAAAAGGAAAAATTTTCTTATTTTTTTAAAGTTTGCGGCACTTATAGCAATTATTATTGCTATTCCTTTAATAACAGTGCTGTATTTCCCCGATGTTCTGGAGTTTTTCAAGGACACTCAAAGAATTGATGCTCTGTTGGAAGAACACAAAACAACAGGCTTCATTATCTATATTCTGCTTCAGATTTTGCAGGTGGTTATTTCCGTTATTCCGGGAGAGGTTGTTCAGCTTGCGGGCGGATATATGTACGGCATTATTTTCGGCACCCTCTTTTCCCTTGTAGGAATTACTTTGGGAACAATTATTTCCTTTTATTTTTCACGCTTTATGGGAAAAGCGGCAGTCGAAAAGCTTTTCGGAGAAGAAAAAATTGCCCAGTTTACTGAAAAGCTTAACAAAAAAAGAGCAAGACTGATAATTTTTGTCTTTTTTTTAATTCCGGCAATTCCCAAGGATTTAATTGTATACGCCGCAGGGGTTTCCTCTGTGTCTGCCAGAGAGTTTTTTATACTTTCAATGCTTGGCAGAATTCCTGCTCTTACTGTTTCAATGGCTATGGGCAAAATGGTACGGACGGGAAATTATATCTCTCTTATTATTTTGGCGGCAGTTGCCACCGTTATCTTTATAATTTGCATTATATTCAGAAAAAAAGTGCTTGATTTATTGGAAAGAATTATTGAGAAAAAATAGAAGGATTTATTTATGTTAAACGAACTTGAAAAGCAGGAGTTTTTAAGACTTAGAAAAAGACACCTTGAAAAAGAATATTCCTTTTTGAACGAGGAGCAAAGAAGAGCCGTTTTTTGTACCGACGGAGCGCTTCTTATCCTTGCAGGTGCAGGAAGCGGAAAAACTACTGTTATTGTAAATAAAATTGCATATCTTATAAAATACGGTAATGCGTATATGAGTGATTATATACCAGAGTTTGTAACTCCCGAACTCTTAGAACAGTTGAAAAATAACGAGGGAAGTGCTGAAATATTTTCTGTAAATCCCATAAATCCCTACAATGTGCTTGCCATAACCTTTACCAATAAAGCCGCAAAGGAGCTGAAGGAAAGACTTGAAAAGCTTTTAGGCGAAAAGGGTCAGGATATATGGGCAGCAACCTTCCACTCTGCCTGTGTACGTATTTTGCGCCGTGAAATAGATGCTTTAGGATATGATAGAAGCTTTACAATTTACGATGCTGACGATACAGTAAAGCTTCTTAAGGACATTATAAAAAGTCTTAACATTGACGAAAGCATAGTAACCCCCAAAGCGTGCTACAATGTAATAAGTAAAGCTAAAAACTCCTCAATGAGCGCAGAAGCCTTCAAAAATAACTTTCAAAGCAATCCAAGACTAAAAAGAGTTGCTGACATTTACGAGGTTTATCAAAAGCGCTTAAAAGAGGCAAACGCCCTTGACTTTGACGATATAATAATGAAAACGGTGGAGCTTTTAAAGGATTTCCCCGAGGTTAAGAAAAAATATAACCGAATGTTCAGATATATTCTTGTGGACGAGTATCAGGACACTAACAATCTGCAATACCGTCTTGTAAGCCTTTTGGCAGGAGATAATCTGAATGTATGTGTAGTTGGTGACGACGACCAGAGTATTTACAAATTCAGAGGCGCTACAATAGAGAATATACTCTCCTTTGAAAAGCAGTTTAAGGATGCAGAGGTTATAAGGCTTGAGCAAAATTACCGTTCAACTCAGCCTATTTTAGATGCGGCAAATGAGGTTATCAAAAATAACGAGGGCAGAAAAGGTAAAAATCTTTGGACTGCAAAAGAAGGCGGAGAAAACATAACAGTACACTGTGCCGAAAACCAAAACGAAGAGGGCTATTTTATAGCACGCACAGTAAAAGAGCTTGTGAGAGAGGGCAGAAGCTTAAATGATTTTGCCGTACTCTACCGCACAAATGCTCAGAACAGAGCTATTTCAGATGCACTTACTTATGCGGGAATACCCAACAGGGTAATCGGCGGAACAAGGTTTTATGACCGCAAGGAAATAAAGGATGTAATTGCCTACCTTTCTATAATTTCAAATCCTAAGGATGATTTAAGGCTTTTGAGAATTATCAACGAGCCGTCAAGAAAAATCGGAGCTACAACCCTTGATGCATTAAGACAGGCGGCAGACGAATACGGAATATCCCTGTATGAGACTTTAAAGGAAAGCCGTCAAATCCCCTCGCTTTTAAAAGCATCAACAAGGCTTTATGCATTTTATGAAATTATAGAAGAATTGATAGAACTGTCAAAGGAGCTTTCCCTTTATGAGCTGTACAACGAAATGCTTGAAAGAACGGGATATCTTCGTTATCTTGAGCAGGAAGCGCAAAAAGAAAACAGCACTGACAGGCTTGACAATATCGAGGAATTGAAAAGCTCTATTCGAGATTATATGGAAAACAGCGAAAATCCGACCTTGTTTTCCTTCCTTGAAGAAATTTCACTCGTTTCGGATATAGACAATCTTGACAGCGATGCAAACGCCGTTACGCTTATGACATTACATAGCGCAAAGGGACTTGAATATCCCGTTGTATTTATAGCGGGAATGGAGGAAAATCTTTTCCCCTCTGCTATGTCTATGGAAAGTGTTGAGGATTTAGAGGAGGAGCGCAGGCTTTGCTACGTGGGAATTACAAGAGCAAAGCAAAAGCTTTTCTTACTGCACTGCTCAGAGCGTATGCTTTACGGAGCTACTCAATATCCTGTATCCTCACGTTTTATTGATGAAATTCCAAAACATCTTATTGATTTTACAGCATCCCATAAACCCAATATTCAGAAAAAGTCCTTTACTTCTTCTAAACCTGCGCCTCAAAAGGCTATGTTTACAACTATGGGCGCTTCAAAGCCTGCTCAAAAGACTGAAAAGGTGCAGTATTTCAAAGGTCAATCTGTAAATCACAAGGTTTTCGGCGACGGCGAAATTTTATCGGTAATACCTATGGGTAATGACACTATGCTGGAAATTAAGTTTTCGGCGGGAATTAAAAAAATAATGGCAAACTTTGCTAATCTTAAAATAAATTAAAAGGAAGATGAATTATGCAAAACATAGAGAAACTCAGAGAGAAAAAAGGCTTTATTTGTGATATGGACGGTGTTATCTATCACGGAAACAACATTTTGCCCGGAGCAAAGGAATTTGTTAATTGGCTTGAACAAAACAACAAAAGCTATGTATTTTTAACAAACTCCAGTGAGCGTTCACCCTTAGAGCTTTGTCAGAAGCTTGCAAGAATGGGACTTAATGTAGGTCAGGAGCATTTTTATACAAGCGCTCTTGCAACAGCTAACTTTTTAAAGAGCCAATGTCCCGGCGGAAGCGCATATGTTATAGGTGAGCCCGGACTTGTAAATGCTCTTTATCAGGCAGGCTTTACTATGAACAACGTAAACCCCGACTATGTTGTTGTGGGTGAAACAAGAGCTATGAACTATGAAATGATAGAGCACGCTTCCTTGCTTGTTCAAAGAGGCGCAAAATTAGTTGGAACAAACCCCGATACCACAGGCCCCAGCGAAAAGGGAATTGTGCCTGCAACAGGCTCTCTTATATCCCCCATTGAAATTTCTACAGGCAAAAAGGCTTACTATGTAGGAAAGCCCAATCCCCTTATGATGAGAATAGGACTTCGTATGCTTGGCTGTAAGAGAGAGGATACCGCAATAATAGGTGACAGAATGGACACCGATATTATTTCAGGAATTGAATCAGAATTTGATACAGTTCTTGTTCTTTCGGGTGTTACTCAAAGACAGGATATAAGCCAATATCCCTTTGTGCCCACCTATGTTCTCAACGGCGTAGGAGATATTTGCGATTGTAAATAATTCCCCAATTTACAAATTTTTCAGCAGTATAAAAAACCTGTATATGTAAAATTTAATATTATGATTTTACAGATACGGGAGAAAAACAGATGAACACTCGGGAATGGAATAAATTTGAAAAAACAGGAAAAATAGCGGATTATCTGGCATTTAAAGAGAAAAAACAGGTGAATACCGATGTATATCAAGGTAAAAGGAATAATAATAAGAGAAGCCCCTTACCGTGAGAATGATAAAATTCTCACGGTGCTTACCGACGAAATGGGGAAAATAACGGTTAAGGGCAGAGGCGTAAAAAAGCTTAAAAATCCTCTTTCAAGCCTTTGCAATATGTTTGTTTTTTCTCAGATGAATTTATATAAAAAGGCTGACAGATTTACCCTTGAAAGCGCAGAAAGAATAGAGCAGTTTTATGAACTCCGTGAGGACTTAAGCATTTTAAGTCTTGCCTATTATTTTGCTAAAACCCTTTCAACGCTTGCGCAGGAAAACGTGCCGTCGGGAGATATTCTTTCCCTTTTTTTAAATACTTTATACATATTATGCCGTATTGATAAAGATAAACTTTCAGATGAAGAATATAAAAAAAGCACGCTCCTTCTTATAAAGAGCGCCTTTGAGCTTCGCTTCGCCTGTCTTTTGGGATATACTCCACTTCTTGAAAGCTGTCAATGCTCCCCTGTGGGCAATTTGCGCTTTGACATTCAAAACGGTGAGCTTTACTGCGACAAATGCGCCTTAAGCCCTGTTTCCAAAATTACCCCGTCTGTTTTATCGGCTATGAAATATATCTGCTCCTGCGATATAAAAAGGCTCTTTTCTTTTTCTCTTCCTTTTAAAGAAATTGAAGCTTTAAATAAGCTTACGCAGGAATATCTTTCCACCCAAGCCGAAATCGACAAAAAATCCCTCGAATTTTTTTATACAACACTTAATTAAAAAAGCTGTTGCACCGAAAAATCGGTGTAACAGCTTTTAAGCTTTTAGAAAGTTATTTTATTTCTTGCTCTAAGTTGTCAAACAAATTGCTGTCAAAAAATTCTCTGATGCTTATATCAAGCCCGTCGCAAATCTTTTTAATTGATACAACACCGGGATTTTTGCTTTTTTCATTGAGCATACTATACACAGTTGAAGGAGAAACACCCGATAAATTCGCCAAAGCATTTACAGCTATATCCCTTTCATTACAAAGCTCAATAATTCTTTTCTCAACAGCCTCTTTTATGTTCATAAAATAAACCTCTTTGATATAAAAATCAGTGTAACAGCTTTTAATTCTTTATATAGGTTGCGATTTGGTCGAGAGAGCAATCTAAGACCTGACAAAGTTTATCTAAAGTTTTGGTTTCAATATTTTCGTTTGCTCGCAATCGGCGGATTGTTTTAGAGTCAATTCCGCACTGCTCACGCAGACGGTAAGTTGAAAAGCCTTTTTCTTTCATAGTTTCCCATAATTTATCGTAGATAATCATATAACCCCGTCCTCTCTTGACAAATTCAAATAAAAATGGCATACTATAGAAGGTATCAGATATGTCAGCCTGAGTGAGTACGGCATTTGCAAGAAAGCTATTAGCGATATCTGATACCATTTTTATTTCTTTAAGGCAAAAGTCTATAACTGAGGCGCACTACCTTACGGAGTGCGCCTTGATTTTATAATATAATACCAATCAATTCTTCGGGGGAATTGAACAGATAAGTTGGAGCGCATTCCTTTGCTTCTTCCTCGCTTCCGCAGCCGTACATAGCGTAGGCACTGTCTATGCCACATTTTTTTGCCGCCTTCATATCGGTATCACGGTCGCCTATCATAATTGTATTTTCTTTAGAATTAAGCTTATCCAAGGTGTACTCTAAAATTTGGTCCTTTTCGTTAAAGCTGCAATCAAAGCTTGCGGCAACGATAAGCTCAAAATATTTTTTCAAATCAAATCTTTCGAGAATGGACAGCGCAAAAGGCTCAGGCTTTGCAGTGGCAACGGCAAGCCTTATTTTATTTTTATATAAGGTATCAAGCGTTTTTGCCATACCGTCATAAATTTCCGTTAGTAAAATGCCTTCTGTACGGTAATAGCTTCTGAAAATTTCAACTGCCTTTTGGGCGTCATTATCAGACATATTATAATAGGTTTTATATGAGTATATCAAAGGCGGTCCTACCACTAAATTGAGCTTTTCTCTATCGTTTTCTTTGATGCCGAAATGCTCAAGACCTAACTCAAAAGCCTTGATTATACCCTTTTTACTGTCGGCAATAGTGCCGTCAAGGTCAAAAATCGCAGTAGAATATTTCAATTCACATACACCCCATTTAAAAAGGGACTGTAACATTACAGCCCCTTTGATTTTTACGCTTTGTTTACAGAGCCGAAAAGCTCCATTTTTTCTTTAACAGTAGCTTTAATTGCTTCATAGCCCGGAAATAAAAGCTTTCTGGGATCAAAGCCCTTGCCCTGTAAATCCTTGCCCTCTTCAATGTATTTTCTTGTAGCAGCAGCAAAGGAGAGCTGACACTCTGTATTAACATTGATTTTAGAAACGCCGAGAGAAATAGCCTTTTTAATCATATCCTCAGGGATACCTGTACCGCCGTGAAGAACTAAGGGCATTTCACCTGTAAGCTTCTGGATTTCAGCAAGAACATCAAAGTTAAGGCCTGTCCAGTTTTCAGGATATTTTCCGTGAATATTTCCGATGCCTGCAGCAAGCATATCTACGCCTAAGTCTGCAATTCTCTTACATTCCTGAGGGTCTGCAACCTCGCCGTTACCTACAACGCCGTCCTCTTCGCCGCCGATTGCGCCAACCTCAGCCTCAACAGAAATACCGAGAGCGTGAGCAGTGTTAATAATTTCTTTTGTTTTTTCTATATTTTCATCTATCGGATAGTGAGAGCCGTCAAACATAACAGAGGTAAAGCCTGCCTCGATAGTTTTCTTAGCGCCCTCAAAGCTGCCATGGTCAAGGTGAATAGCAACAGGAACTGTTATATTAAGTTCCTCCATCATACCCTTAACCATTCCTACAACTGTCTTGTAGCCTGTCATATACTTTCCTGCGCCTTCAGAAACGCCGAGAATAACAGGGGAATTACATTCCTGAGCAGTTAAAAGAACAGCCTTTGTCCATTCTAAGTTGTTGATGTTAAACTGACCTACGGCATATTTGCCCGCCTTAGCTTTTTTTAACATTTCACTTGCAGATACTAACATTTTACGTCCATTAGCCTTTCCGCTCACAAATTTATATTTTTTCTCTTACCGTGAGCCTGATAAGATATTTAAAAATCCGACTTAAAATTCTGAATAATATAAAGAATAAGACATATATATAAGTCGAACTTATTTTATTATACACTCTTTTAAATAAAAAGGCAAACTATTATTTGCAAAATCTTTTATTTAAAAGATATTTATTTTTGTTGTCTTTTCCAAAAAATGTCGAAATACCTTTACTTTAAGGGCTTTTTGTGATACAATTCAATAAAAATTCAAAAGCAGGTGTTTTATTGAAGGCTTCTGTTATTATAAAAAGAATACTTCTTGTGGTGGCTACTGTCTTAATTGTTACAGTAGGCTTTCTTTATGCTGTAATAATGTTCATTCATTTCGGGCCCTCCACAATAGCGAGAAATACCTTTGTTATGTCTGCCCTGGAGAGTAGCGCAGGCGGTTTTCTTGCAGAATGGTTTTTGCCCGATGAGCTTATAGCTCAGATTGTAGATGAAAATACCTTAAAAGAAACAGACGAGGTTACTGACCCTTCTCTTATTGTTGTGCCCAATGAAGATACAAAGGATTTGGATAAAATCGAAATAATCGACATAAAGGGCAAAACCTACAAGGGCAAGCTTATGATAATTCACGACCCCTCCCGTGTTGAGTTGGGTATTTCAGGTCCCTTCGGTGATGAGTACGAGGGCAAGAGAGTACAGGAAATGGTAAAGGCGGCAGGCGCAATAGCAGGAATTAACGGCGGTGCCTTTGCTGACCCGGGCGGAGTAGGAAAAGGCGGTACTCCTTCGGGAATAGTAATTCACAATTCAAAGCTTTTATGGGGCTCACTTTCCGAGCTATACAGTATTATAGGCTTTGATAAGGATAATAAGTTTATTGTAGGTCTGGTTACAGGTCAGAAGGCTATGGATATGGGCATAAGAGATGCTCTTATGTTCGGCCCTATTCTTGTCATTAACGGAAAGGCAAATGCCTC
>SVMS01000028.1 GCA_015067255.1 Oscillospiraceae bacterium | reverse complement strand
TCAGACAAGGCATAAAACGGAGTTAATCCTCAATGGATTAACGAGTATTTTAACGTAGAATGAGCGAAAATCCGCCTTTTTAAAACGAGTTTGAATTATTTGCTCTACCCTATATGTACGCCGACGAAAACGGATTGACGAAATCTGCACTCTTTTTGGACAGTCTCACAGGGTGTCGAAAGGTTTTTCGACACCCTGAAGCAAGAACGAAAAAATTTCGTTCTTGCTTTTTTTACATTCCCGAGGCTTCGCTTTTCCAATTGCTCGGAGAGAAGCCTGTTTGCTTTTTAAAAACTCTTGAAAAATAATAGTAATCCGAATAGCCCGACCGCCACGCAATTTCCTTGACGGAAAGTCTTGAAATTTTTCTTGTGCGCAAAAGCTGCTTTGCATATTCAATCCGCTTCTCCGTTAAAAACTGTAACGGAGTTTTTCCTATCTGCTGTTGAAAAAGCTTGCGGAAATAGTCATTGTTTAAAGGAATATCGGCTATCATTTCTTCAAGATTGAATTTACTGTTTCCTATGTTGGAAATAATAGCCTTAACAGCCTTTGAAATATAGGCGTTCAGATGAGGAATATTAGAAAGAGAAATAATATACTGGTGCAGCACCTGATAAATGGAATCTACTATATTGTCCCAGTTTTCACGCTTGAGATGATACTCTAAATAAAGCTGCTTTAATATACGTAAAAAATCCTCATTTTCAGTATCGTGAAGCTTTAAAAATGATATAACAGACATCTCAAAATCCAAAAATGTATAGTGATAATTTTTAAAGCCCGTATCCGAATAATCCGTATGCTTTATATTGGGCGGAATTACAAATATATCCCCTTTTTCAAAGGGGATGATTTCATCACCTATTTGTACATTCCCTTTGCCGTGTGTATAATACACTACCTCCCAAAGCTCGTGATTGTGAAGATGAACTACGTAAGTGTTGTCAAACAAGCGGCCGACATAGTTGATTTTCATAAAAAAACACACCTCTTTCCTTAGTTACTGTATCATAAAATATCCGTTTTGTCCATCATTAAATCCTAAATATATATTTTTTTGATATCCTGCCTTATATATACTGAAAATATAATCTTAAAATTTAGGAAAGCGGTGAAGTATATGAATAAAAAGGAAATGAAAAAATATTTAGAAGAGAACGGCGGAATTTTAAATTTAATCCCCGTATTTGTACCAAGAAGATTTGGCTCTGCAGGACATAGACTCAAGCTTCATCCCGACGATTATTTTGCTCTCGGTACAAAAAGAGGCTCTATCAAGGAAAGATGGTTTTCATCTGTAATCTGTGCTATGAACGGTGAAGATGCGGCAGCAGATGAAGGTATAAGCTATGTAAACATTGACTCAAACATAGAGCACAAAATATCTCTTAAGGAATTTGTTGATACCTTAAAAGCCGATTTAATAGGCGCTCCTTTATTTGATAAATACGGAACATGGCCTATGTATTCAAAATTTTTTGACTATGAGGGCCCTCTTTTCCACCATTTACACCTTGATTTTGAAGCTGCTGCCCGTGTAGGCAAAATAGGTAAGCCTGAGGCTTATTATTATCCGCCTCAGTATAATAATTACAGCGGCAAATTCCCGCACACCTATTTCGGTTTTGACCCAGATGTAACAAAAGAAGATGTAAAGGAAAGGCTTAAGGATTACGAAAACCGTGATATCCGTATAACTGAGCTTTCAAGAGCATATCGCATTGAGCTTGGTACAGGCTGGTATACTCCTCCCGGAGTAATTCACGCACCCGGCTCCTATCTCACCTACGAACCTCAATGGAATTCCGATGTAAACTCTGTATATGAGAATATCTGCGACGGCGAAATTTACGATTACAGTTTTTTGACAGAAAACTGTCCTGAGGACAAAATGAGAGATTTGGACTATGTTATTGACCTTTTGGATTGGGATAAAAATGTAGACCCCCATTACAAAAAGACATATTTCCGTCCTCCTATAACAATTATACAAAACGAAAGCTACACTGAAAAGTGGATAGCATACGGAAACGAGTATATAGCGGCAAAAGAGCTTACGGTTGCACCCGGTAAAACCGTTGTGATAAAGGACAATACCTCTTACGGCTGTATTTTAGTACAGGGCTTCGGCACAATCGGAAAATACGAATGTGCGTGTGCTACAATGCTTCGTTTCGGTCAATTAAGTCAGGATGAGTTCTTCGTTTCCTATGATGCAGCAACAAAGGGCGTTGAAATTACAAACAAAAGCAGCTGTGAGCCTTTGGTACTGCTCAAGCATTTCCCCAACAACGAAAATGTACCTACAATGAATTAACGAGTATTTTTAGGAGTGATATTTTTGAAAGGATGTACACTTGGTCTTTATGAAAAATCAATGCCCAACGAATTGTCCTGGAAAGAAAAGCTAACAGCAGGACAAAAGGCAGGCTTTGATGCATTGGAAATCAGCGTAGACGAAACAGATACACGTCTTGCCCGTCTTAACTGGACAGCACAGGAAAGAAAAGAGCTGTTACAGCTTACAAGAGATGTGGGCTTTTATATCAATACTATGTGCCTTAGCGGACACAGAAAATACCCCTTGGGAAGCGGTATTCCCGAAATTGAAGCACGCAGTATGGAAATAATGGAAAAGGCTATCGAGCTTTCCTACGATTTAGGCATCCGCATTATTCAGCTTGCAGGTTACGATATATACTACAACGAGGTTTCTACTCCTTCTACAAGGGAAAGATTTTTCTGCAATTTGCAAAAAAGTGCAGAAATGGCAGCGTCCCGAGGTGTAATACTTGCTCTTGAAACTATGGAAAATGATTTTCTCAATACTATTGAAAAGGCTATGTACTATGTTGACAGTATAGCTTCTCCATATTTAAAGGTTTATCCCGATATGGGAAACGTAACCAATGCAACAGACCACGTAGCCAAGGATATAAGAAGCGGCAAGGGACATATCGTAGCGGCACACCTTAAGGAAACTGTACCCAATGTTTTCCGTGATATGAAATTCGGTGAGGGCAGAGTGGATTTTAAAATGGTAACAGATGTTTTAAAATCACAGGGCGTTACAATGTATACTGCTGAATTTTGGTATGACGGTAAGGAAAACTGGGAGCAGGTGCTTCGTCAAAGCCACGATTATTTACGTCCTTATTTGGACAAAAATCAAAGGGCGGTGAATTGATTGAAAAAATATTTTATGGGCATTGACAACGGCGGCACAATGACAAAGGCGGCAATTTTTGACTCAGATGGAAAAGAAATTGCTGTTGCCTCTGAAAATACACCTGTAATTTCCACAAAAGAAGGCTTTCAGGAAAGAGATATGATGGTTCTTTGGGAAACGACCTGTAAAGCTATCTCAAAAGCTATTGAAAAATCAGGAATTGATGCTTCTTTAATCATTGGCATCGGCTGTACAGGACACGGAAAAGGCCTTTATCTTTGGGGCAAGGACAACAAGCCCGCCTATAATGCCATAGCCTCCACCGACCACAGAGGCGCACCCTATGTGAAAAAATGGAAGGAAAGCGGCGTTTTTGAAAAGGTAAAGGAAAAAACTCTTCAAAATATTTTAGACTGTCAGCCTGTTTCAATTTCAGCGTGGCTTAAAGAAAATAAGCCCGAGGTTCTTAGCAATATCAAATGGATTTTTGAAGCTAAGGATTTTATCCGTTTTATGCTGACAGAAAAGGCTTTTGCCGAAATGACAGATTATTCAGGCACCTGTCTTATGAATTTAAAAACAAAAGCCTTTGACAAAGAGCTTTTAGCTCTTATGGGTCTTGAAGATTTATATGAATGTCTGCCTCCCCTTAAAAGCTCCTATGATTTTTGCGGTACTGTAACTAAACAAGTCGCAGAAAAAACAGGACTAAAGGAAGGCACTCTTGTTTGCGGCGGTATGTTTGACATAGATGCCTGCGCTATTGCTATGGATGTAAGCCGTGAAGAACAGCTTTGCGTTATTACAGGCACCTGGAGTATTAACGAATATATCTCAAAAGCTCCTATCAAGCCCGACTCAACAACCTTAAATTCTTTGTTCTGTATTCCCGAATATTATCTTATTGAAGAAAGCAGTCCCACATCAGCGGGAAATTTAGAGTGGGTAATTGACACAATGCTCACAAAGGAAAAGGAAGAGTGTAAGGCTAACGGCACATCTGTCTATAAATATATAGATGAGCTTGTTTCAAAAACAAAGCCCCAGGACTCAAAAGCCTTATTTATTCCCTTTTTATACGGCTCAAATGCCGACTATCCCCACGGCGCCTTTTTAGGTCTTGAAACTGCGAGCAAAAAAGAACATTTGCTTACAGCTGTTTTTGAGGGCGTTGCCTTTTCACATATGGTGCATATTGAAAGACTGCTGAAATTGAGAGAAAAGCCTGAAAGTATACGTATAGCAGGGGGAGTTACGAAATCTGACGTCTGGCTTCAGATGTTTGCCGATGTTATAGGTATTCCTTTAGAGGTTGTGACAGTTAAAGAATTAGGCACCTTAGGCTGTGCTATTGCGGCAGCTGTCTGTGCGGGGGAACATCCTGATTACAAAACAGCGGCAAAGAAAATGGTACAAATGGATAAGGTTATAAAGCCTGATTTACAGCGCCACAGTATATATTTGAAAAAATTCGAATTATTTAAAGCATTAGTTGATGCGTTAGGAAGTGGAATGAAATGTTAGAAGAATTAAAGCAAAAGGTATTTGAAGCTAATATGCTTCTGCCAAAACATAACTTAGTAACATTCACCTGGGGTAATGTTTCAGCAATAGACAGAAAAACAGGACTTGTCATAATAAAGCCGTCAGGCGTTGACTATGATAAAATGACAGTTGATGATATGGTAATCATAGATTTGGACGGAAACAAAGTTGAGGGAAAGCTCAATCCGTCAAGTGATACTCCTACTCACTTAGAGCTTTATAAAGCATTCTCTCAAATCGGCGGCATTGTTCATACACATTCAAGATATGCCACAAGCTTTGCACAGGCACTTTGCGGAATTTGTGCCTACGGAACAACTCACGCAGATTATTTTTACGGGGAAATTCCCTGCACCCGTTTATTAACTGAAGAAGAGGTTGAAAAGGATTACGAGAAAAATACAGGTCTTGTAATAACAGAAACCTTTAAAAAGCTTGACGAAAATGCAATTCCTGGAGTTGTTGTTGCCAACCACGGTCCTTTTTCCTGGGGTAAAGATGCCTTTAACGCCGTACACAATGCAGTTGTAATGGAAGAGGTTGCTTTAATGGCAATTCAGACTAAAGCCCTGAATCCAGATGTAACCCCTATAAACAGTTATATTTTAGATAAGCACTATAACAGAAAACACGGCAAAAATGCATATTACGGACAAAAATAAGATAGTCTTCGGACTATCTTATTTGCTTGTATGTAACGTATTTTTGCAGCTTATATCAAAAGATGGCACTTGCCGAGGCAGGTATTCAACTTTTCGGCAGAGTCAGCGGATCCTGCGATGCCGCAGTCAAAGCGTCGCTTGGCAGTACGCTTGGATTTAATCCCAACGTAAAATGTAACCATCACGACCATCACGGCGAAGGTCACACCTGCGGCGATCACGGTTGCGGTCATAACTGTCACTAAATAGAATGACGGCAAGGGTTACTTGCCACCGTAGTCTGTCGAACAACCCCAAACCTCAAGCGAGATTTGGAGTTGAATTTTTAAAATTGCAAAAATCAAAGAAAAAACAAGCAAAAATCCATATAGGTGAGACATATTCTACCTATGAATTGCATATTTTTCAGGTTCATGGCAGAAAAATTAAGTCTGGAGCAATACACAAACTTTAATACCAACGGTGATATCCCTGAAAGTGTTATAGAAGCCTTTGTAGAAAAAATCGAGGTTTCAAAGGATTGCTTCAGGTGGCATCTTCGTGGTGACTTCGGCGGCGACTCTCCCATTCTTATGAATGTGGAGGGCAATCGCAAGAAAGGGGCGACAATTTCGCCCCAGTACATAATTCCCCCTGCAAACTTTGGCGACTCAGGCTGCTATTAAATAACCTAAGTAATTAGATTTATAAAGCAAAACTATCCGTCTGAAGCAAATTCAGGCGGATTTTTGTATGTATTGTAATTATTTAGTGTTTCTGCTATAATATAACAAAAAGAAAGATTGAGGAGCAGACAATGAAAGTTATAAGTGATATTAGATTGTATAAAAGTTCTGAAACAGATAATCTTTTAGAACTTTCAAATAAATCACTCAATCTTTCTGTGCATCGTATTGTTATGAAATTGAGAGAGTATGGTTTCTCGTTGGGTGAATATGACCATTTATATTTTAATTTCACAACATTAAAATCCAAAGGCACAATCGAGTTAAATCATTCGGGAGACCGATATCATCCTTGGTACAGGTATTACGACATAGGTGTAAGTCAAAATGAATACAATAATTTGGAAAACACCGATTGCACAGCTTTTGTGATTGATAAAATTAGATTTGTTCTATGCAATTTATTTAATGCAAAAGATGTTATTGACCCCGCTCTTGTTGAAGCTAAAAAGGGCGCCGAAATGTTAATGCACTTTAAAGAAAAGAAATCTGCCAAGGGCATTGCAACGATTTATTTAAGATTATTGGACAACGGAAAATACCTTCCCCTGCTTTGCGTAACCGATACAGTTGGAAACGAAATTCTTCGTGCAGATTTACACGAAACGATTCATTTAAATATCATTGGAGAAATACAGTTGAACAGCAAAAAAGTTACTGTTAAGCCCAGAAAAAATGTTTTCGCAAAAGAGTTTCATCCTATATCTTTTGAAATAAAGTTGTAACTTTACATCCCCTCTTTTGTGTGTTGTGGGACAGGATACTATAAAAAAACCTTCCGAATTTTTCGGAAGGTTTTTTGTTGTAGGTTTAATTATTTCGCCATATTTGCAACTTCTGCTGCAAAATCGTCTTCTCTCTTCTGGAGACCTTCGCCCTTTTCAAAGCGGATATAAGATTTAACCTTGATGCTTCCGCCTAAATCAGCAGCTGTTTTAGCAACGAATTTTTCAACGCTCATTGAAGAATCCTTAACATATTCCTGCTGCATAAGGCAGTTTTGCTCATAGTACTTACCAATTCTTCCGCTAACCATTTTCTCAATGATTGCATCGGGCTTATTCGCATTCTTCGCATCGTTTTTAATCTGAGCGATAAGAATGTTTTTCTCGTTTTCGATAACATCTGCAGGAACAGCCTCTTTATCAAGATAAGGAGCGTTCAAAGCAGCAACCTGCATACAAAGGCTCTTTGCCATATCAACAAACTCTGCCTTATCAGCAACGTCTGTATCAAAATCCATAATAACGCCGATTCTGCCGCCGCCGTGGATATAAGATACTACTGTACCCTCTATACGAGCGAAACGACGAATATTCATATTCTCACCGATAGTAAGAATTTTCTCTGTAAGAACTTCACCGACTGTAAGCTCAGCACCGTTAAACTTAACGTTTTTAAGAGCATCAACATCAGCGGGATTTTCTTTAGCAACAGTTACTGCAACACCGTCAACAAAAGCCTGGAACTCTGCATTTTTTGCAACGAAGTCAGTCTCTGCGTTAACCTCAACGATAGCGCCTACATTTCCTTCTATATAGCAAGCTACAAGACCTTCTGCAGCAATTCTTGATGCCTTTTTAGCAGCAGCAGCAAGTCCTTTTTCTCTTAAAAATTCAAGAGCCTTATCCATATCTCCGTCTGTGGCGGTAAGAGCCTTTTTACAGTCCATCATTCCGCAGCCGGTCTTTTCTCTTAATGCTTTAACATCAGCAGCTGTAAAAGCCATTGTTATTCCTCCTAAATTTTAAATTTAATTATTCAGCAGCTTCTTCTGTGGGAGCAGCTTCAGCTTCATCAGCCTCAGGAGCGTCTTCACCCTGTCTGCCTTCGATAACAGCGTTTGCAATTGTGCCTGCGATAAGCTTAACTGCTCTGATTGCGTCGTCGTTTCCGGGGATAACGTAATCAACCTCATCAGGATCACAGTTTGTATCTACGATAGCAACGATCGGGATATTAAGCTTTCTTGCCTCTGCAACTGCGTTTCTCTCCTTGCGGGGATCAACGATAAACATTACAGCGGGGATTTTCTTCATTTCTTTAATACCGCCGAGATATTTCTCGAGCTTTTCGATTTCAAGCTTTAATTTAACAACTTCCTTCTTGGGAAGCAAATCAAAGGTTCCGTCCTCTTCCATCTTGTGTAACTGAGCAAGACGTTCTATTCTCTTTCTGATAGTTTTGAAGTTTGTAAGCATGCCGCCCAACCAACGAGCGTTTACATAGTACATACCTATTCTCTCAGCTTCCTCTTTGATAGAGTCCTGAGCTTGTTTCTTAGTACCTACAAAAAGGATTTCTCCACCCTCAGCCGCAATATCACGAACGAAAGCATAAGCTTCCTCGATTTTCTTTACGGTCTTCTGAAGGTCAATGATATAGATACCGTTTCTTTCTGTGAAGATGTACTCTGACATTTTAGGGTTCCATCTTCTTGTCTGATGTCCGAAATGAACACCTGCTTCCAGCAATTGCTTCATAGAAATTACTGACATTGTTTTTTCCTCCTAAAAATAGTTTTTAACCTCCACCAGCTTCATTACTCTTAAGGGCCCGTTTATATAGAAATATAAACAATTAGCGCATTTTACGCCTGCGGCACTTCTTAAAAATTCCGCCAATGTGCGATTTTACCGAAATATTATAACACAATCAAATTAAAAAGGCAAGCTTTTTTTATTAATATAATGACTATTTTTGATATAAAATATATATTATCTATGTTACTTTTAACGACTTTTTATACTTTTTGATATTATTTTTAAGATACTTTTAAAATTGTCTTTTAAATATTTGTATGATATAATTATATAAGTTTTTATTGAGAGGGTTTTTAAATTGAGCAGATCTATGACAAGTGGAAGCCCTTCTAAAGCTTTGCTTCTATTTGCAATTCCACTTATTTTAGGAAATATTTTTCAGCAAGCCTACAGTCTTGCTGATTCCATAATTGTAGGAAACTTTGTCGGTGCAAATGCTCTGGCGGCTGTAGGAACTACAGCTTCCCTCACCTTTTTATTTATTGCTGTGGCAACAGGTACGGGAATAGGTTCAGGAGTGTTGATTTCTCAGCTTTTCGGCGCAAAAGAATTCGGCAGAATGAAAACTACAATATACACTTCCTTAATTTCAATTTTTGCAATAAGTGTTATTTTAACTATTTTAGGACTTATTCTTTGCCGTCCTATTCTTGTTCTTATGCAAACACCTGAAAATATTATGAACGATGCGGAAGACTATTTAAATATCTATTTTTTAGGTATGGTTTTTCTGTTTATGTATAACATTGTCAATTCTATTTTCAACGCTTTGGGAGAGTCTAAAAAAACACTTTTCTTCTTGATTATAGCTTCTATTCTAAATATTTTTTTAGACCTTCTTTTTGTTGTCAAGTTCAATATGGGTGTAAGAGGTGTAGCTATTGCCACTCTTATTTCTCAAGTTTTATGTTCTTTAATTTCTTTCTTATTCTTATTAGCAAAGCTCAGACAATTCAAGGAATTTAAAGATTTTTCCTATTTTGACATACAAACTCTTTCCAGTGTAGCAAAGCTTGCTATCCCCTCCGTCATTCAACAATCCACCGTATCAATAGGCCTTATTTTAGTTCAATCTCTTGTAAACAGCTACGGCTCTGTTGTGGTTGCAGGCTATACTGCCGCAACTAAAATTGACGGCGTTGCGATAATGCCTATGGTAAACGTAGGAAATGCTATGTCTACCTTTGCAGCTCAGCACATTGGAGCTAAAAAGCAAGAGCGTATTCCTAAGGGACTTCGCACTTCTTTTATTATGGCTTGCTCCATCGGCCTTTTAATTGCAGGCATTGTTTATTTATCCGGAGAAAGCCTTGTTGCTCTTTTTATGGACAGCTCTGCCAATGTTGATTCAATTAAAATAGGCGTTGAATATTTAAGAGTTGTTTCGATTTCTTATTTCATAATGGGCTTACTAAACGTTACCAACGGAACAATCCGTGGCGGCGGTGATATGAAAAACTTTATGCTTATAACCTTTTTGAACCATCTTGTCCGTGTTTCCTTTGCCTATATTTTTTCCTTTATTTTCGGATATTCGGCAATCTGGTGGGGACTGCCTGCCGGTTGGACCGTAAGCTTTATCTTCTCATATATAGTTTACAAAAAAGGAAATTGGCTGAAAAAAAGTATATATTGATTAAAAAAAGCACCTTTTGTCCGCAGACAAAAGGTGTTTCTTTCTGGTGGGCCTTCAGGGACTCGAACCCCGGACCAACCGGTTATGAGCCGGTTGCTCTAACCAACTGAGCTAAAGGCCCGTGTCAATATGTTTTTGGCACGCTTAATATAATACTATAAATTTTTTAAAATGTCAATACCTAATAATCAATTTTTTACTTTTTTTATTTAGCTTTCCTATTATTGACATTGTTTTTAAAAAATGTTAATATCAATGTAATATAATTATTTTATAGTATTATATATTTTAACCGTATAGAAAGGACTTTTTAAAAATGGAAAACGTTATTCCCGTAAAAACCCCATCAACCAAAAAAATAGCAAAAATCATTGTAACAGTTATCATTATTCTTGCTCTAATTATTCTTGCTCTTGCAAGCGTTAAAACTATCCCTGCGGGCTTTGTAGGAATAAGAACACAGTTCAGCGCTGTAACAGGCGGATATGTTCCTGCGGGCTTGAATTTCAAAATTCCCTTTATTCAGGATATTGTTCCCGTTGACTGCCGTATTCAAAAAATAGAAGCTGACTCTACAGCACCCAGCCGCGACCTTCAAAATATTACAAGTAAAATTGCCGTAAACTTTTCTATTGATACTGCTATGGCAACTACTCTTTACAAAGATGTCGGCGTAAATTACCGTGCCGTTATTATTGACCCTGCTGTTCAAGAGGTTGTTAAAATGGTAACTGCTCAATTTACAGCTGAAGAGCTTATAAGTAAGAGAAGTGAGGTTTCAAACCTTATGACAGAAGGACTTACCTCTAAAATCTCTTCAAAGGGTATTATAATCCACGATTTCAACGTTATAAATTTTGAGTTCTCCGATGAATTTGACAAAGCTATTGAGGCTAAGCAGGTAGCTCAGCAACAGGCTTTAAAGGCAGAGCAGGACCTTGCAAGAATTCAGATTGAAGCTCAGCAAAAAATTGTTCAGGCTCAGGCAGAAGCTGAGGCATTAAAGCTTCAGAAGCAAGAAATCACAGAAGAACTTCTTGAACTTCGTAAAATTGAAGCTCAGCTTTCAGCTATAGAGAAATGGGACGGAAAGCTTCCTACTTATAACGGTTCCGACGCTGTTCCCTTTATTGACATTACAAAATAATAAACGATGAATTGTCACATGCTTTGATATAAATTGGGGCACCGGAGAATTTATTTGTGTGGCAAGAAATAGCTATGGCGAAAATGAACACTTGCAATTTGATATTGATACAAGAAAACTTATATCAAAGCTACAAGATTCAACCGAAACTATGTTTGTAGATAATAGATATATTGAAATGTCAGAAGAAGAAATTAAAAATCTATAACTTCGCATAAATAGTGTTTACTGTGGTAAACGCTAAAATTTAAAATTTTCTTTTATGTTATAATCAATCAAAGGCGATAATAAGATAAAAAATGTTATAGGACACCCTATAACGCTTGGCGGAATGGGAAATGACGGGCCTTCCTTTGCCGCAGCAAACGACATCTTATGAGTATATATTATCGAGAAAGCAACAATACCCTTGGTCGCTTTGCTCTTTATGTTGAATAAAAGAAACGGTCGATTAGAGCTTTTTATACTCTAACCGACTTTTTTCATTGTGAAAACAACAAGGTTCTGGGGTTCCTGCCCGCATTTTTAATGCGTAGGCGGGTCAGGTTCTTATTGTGAAAACAACAAGGTTCTGGGGTACTCGCCCGCATTTTTAATACGTAGGCGGGTCAGGTTCTTATTTCCGTATTTTTTTGTATGGTAAACAAATTATTACTCCGACTGTCATTAAAGCAAACCAGATTAAAATCAAAAGACCCCATCCAATAGTAGTTACAGCTGCAGCAAACAAAGACGATGCCACAGCAGCGGTAATATAGTTAACAAAATCCAAAAAGCCCGTAGCTCCTGACACCATACCTGTATCTCTCAGGCTTGGACAATAACAGCTCCAAAGCATAGAAGAAGCACAGTTAGAAGCAAAAACACCTAAAACCATAAAAATAATATTCAGTACCGGTTGAGCAAGGAAATATACAAGTAAAAATGAAACGGCAGCAACACTAAAAGCAATCAATAATGTAGCGTTCATATTGCATCCCAATCTCTCATATACAAAAACTGACACAAATGCGGCAACAGAAATAACAAGAGTTGCCACTGTATAAATTATAGCGGCAGTATCTGCTGAAAAGCCCAAATAATCAGAAATATATGTAGTCAGCCAATAAATAACTGTAATACGGATTACACCGGTAACAATAGAGATTACGGTAAATTTTATAATTTTATGTTTCAACAATACTTCAACAGATTGTTTAAAACTACCTTCGTTTTTAGGCTTATCAAATTTGTGGTACTGTAGCATACCCTGTTTTTCAAAAAACAAAAAGCCCAAAAAGCAACAAATTCCCATTACAATCAGCACAATACTGCTAACATAAAAGGTAGTCTGCCATACAAATAAAAATGCTAAAACTCCTGCCAAAGGCGACCCGAAAAAGCTGGCAAAATTATATCCCAAGCTACAACGCGGTGCATACTTCGGGTCTACATTTTCAGCAACTGTTTTAGTCATAGGGCCATATATCATAGAAAGAAAAAAGCCGGTCATACCATATGCCGCATACGCCATAAACGGTAAATGGGCAAACAGGGCAAAAACTATATTGCATACACCTGAGAAAAGCAATCCAAAGCTAATCATATATTTAGCTTTGATTTTATCTCCAAGCAATCCATTTATCAACTGTCCTATAGCATAGGCAACAAAGAACAGCGACGAAAGATTGCCTGACAAAGTCTTATCAATTACTTTAAGCTCTTCCATTTGAGGTGCAACCGCACCTAAAACATTACGTGCCAAATATACTGACAAATAAGAAATCGCACACATACTGCCAATAAGCACAGCTTTTTTAACTGCTGAATTTTCTTTCATAACAAGCTTCCTTTTTTGATAGTGTAAAACCGTCTTTTATTGTATCAATTTATTTTTTAAAAATCAAGAAAGCATCAAAATTAAACTATAAAAATATTTGAATTTATTCGTTATTTATGATATTATATTAAAATCAATAAAAAAATAGGTGATTTTATGAAAGAAAGAGAAAAATTTTCATCACGCCTTGGATTTATACTTATTTCCGCAGGCTGTGCTATCGGTCTTGGAAATGTATACCGTTTTCCGATTATGACGGGAGCATACGGCGGAGGCTTGTTTGTTCTTATTTATATTATATTTTTATTGCTTTTGGGACTTCCCATTATGACAATGGAGCTTGCCGTTGGCAGAGCAAGTCAAAGAAGTATTGCCTCCTCCTTTGATGTATTAGAAAAAAAGGGCCAAAAGTGGCATTGGCTGAAATATTCAGGTATTGCCGGAAACTATCTTCTTATGATGTTTTATACTACAATTTCATCGTGGATGGTTATTTACTTTTTCAAATATTTAAACGGCTCAATTCTTGAATTTTCAACCTCTGAGCAGTTAAAGACTGTATTTGATAATGTAGTTGACAATCCTTTGTTATTGATAGGTGCTACTTTTGCTATTATTATCCTTTGCTTTGGTGTTTGCTCCTTAGGTTTACAAAAGGGTGTTGAAAAAATCACCAAAATTATGATGATTGCTCTCTTTTTGCTTATGATAGGTCTTGCAGTATATGCCTGCACTCTTCCAAAAGCCGCGGAAGGCTTGAAATTCTATCTTATTCCAAGTCTTGACGGAATTAAAGAGCACGGTCTTTGGACTGTTGTTTCTGCCGCTATGGGACAGTCATTTTTCACTTTAAGTATAGGTATAGGTTCAATCGCAATTTTCGGAAGCTATATAAATAAGGACAGAAGCTTGCCCGGTGAAGCTATTACTATTATGTCTCTTGATACATCTGTTGCTCTTATTTCAGGACTTATAATATTCCCTGCTTGCTTTACTTATAACAACGGAGTAACTGCCGATGCATCAACAGTAAGCGCAAGCTTTCTCTTTACCACACTTTCAAGCATTTTCAATTCTATGGCAGGCGGAAGATTTATCGGTTCTTTATTCTTTGTCTTTATGACCTTTGCGGCTCTTTCAACTGTTATAGCTGTTTTTGAAAACATTATTTCCTTCTGGTTAGAGCTTACCAATATGAGCAGAAGAAAAATTGCTCTTATAAATATTTTGTTGGTTTGTCTTCTCTCTCTTCCCTGTATACTCGGCTTTAATGTTTTGTCAGATATTCAAATTGCAGGTAAAGGAATTATGGACCTTGAAGATTTTACCGTTTCAAATATTTTATTGCCCTTGGGAAGTCTTTTCTATGTGCTATTCTGTACTGTACGCTACGGATGGGGTTGGGATAATTACTTTGCCGAGGTTAATGAAGGCAAAGGTATAAAGCTCCCTAAATTTTTAAAGCCGTATCTACGCTATGTTTTGCCTGTTATTATAATTGTTATATTGATTGTATCAGTAATCTGACGGAGAAAATATTATGAACTTAAATGAAATTATAATGTCAAGACGCACTATCAGAAAATTCAAGCAGACTCCTCTTTCGCAAGAACAGCTCAGAAGCTATGTTGATGCCGCACGTGTTGCTCCGTCGGCTGCTAATCTTCAGCCTTTGAAATATATTATAATTCAAAGTGAGCAAACAGTCAGAAAGCTCTTTGATTTAGTAAAATGGGCAGGATATCTTGCTCCTGATTACAATCCAAAAGAGAACGAGCGTCCCACAGCATATATTGCAGTGTGTGCCGATACAAAAATTCGTGAAAATGGCTATGACATAGATATAGGTGCAGCAGTGGAAAACCTTATTTTATCTGCTCTTGCTGACGGCGTAGGTGCCTGTTGGATGGGCGCTATTGACCGTCCTAAAATCAGCGAGCTTTTAGAATTGCCTGAAGCTTTAACTCTTTCTTGTGTTGTTGCCCTTGGCTATCCTGCAGAAAGTCCTAAGGAAGCTGAAGTAAAAAATGAAAACATTAAATATTATTTAGATGATAATAGCACTCTTTGTGTTCCCAAACGTTCATTGGAAGATGTCATTGTTAAAACCGTATAATATAGGAGCTGTAAAAAAACGAAAGTTTTTTTACAGCCTATTTTTAGGGGATAGGAAAAAAGGTGCAGAATCTGTCAATTTCGCGCCGACAAAGCCTTGTCGGCGGTTACCCAACGGCGTACAGAGGTACGTCGAGGGCAAAATTGGCAGATAGTATAAAACGTATATTTCTTAAAATAATTAGCAAAAAGATGTTTTTCTGTTAAATTTTGCTCTTTCTTTCAAGAGATGATAATATATAATCCTTTATTTACTTGTTTTATGCGTTCTGCGCTTTTTTTACATCCCATTTTTATATTGACAAAACCTTTTTATCCAAAGTATAATATTGAAAGAACAAAGCAAAACCGTTCGGGAGGTATTATTATGTTAAAGGGTAAGGTTGCCGTTATAACAGGCGCAGGCACAGGAATAGGAAAAGCGATAGCTTTAAGGCTTGCAAAGGAAGGCATCAATTTAGCTCTATGCGGAAGAAACTTAGATAATCTTAAAAAGACCAAAGACGAGGTTGAAAGGCTCGGTGTTAAAACCTTTATAATGCAAGGTGATTTAACTGACGATAACTATCTTTTTTCCTTTATAGATAAAATTGCAGAGCATTTCGGTTCAGTTGATATTGTAATCAACAATGCGGGTATGGCTTACAACGCTAAGCTTGAAGATACTCCTGCAGAGGTTTTTGACAATATTATGAAGCTTAATGTCAGATGTACTTATTTCTCCTGTCAGACAGCTCTGTCTCATTTAAGAAAATCAGATTGGGCAACAATAATAAACATATCATCAAATATGGGCCACAATGCCTACGCCTGCCAAAGCGCCTATGTTGCTTCAAAGCACGCCGTTCACGGAATGACAAAAGCCCTGGCAAAAGAGGTTTACAAGGAAGGCATAAGATGTCACATAATAAGCCCCGGCGGAGTTTATACCGATATGGTGAAAATCTCAAGACCTGACCTCTCAAGCGACGGAATGATATTGCCAGAAGAAGTAGCAGAAACAGTTGCTTTTCTCATAATAAACAGAGGCAACGCTGTAATAGACGAAATAAGAGTACACCGCATAGGCAAAGAACCGTTTTAAAGACCAAAAAACAAATTGTAAAATAAAAATTTTATGAAATAATCCACCTGATAAATTCCCAACATATCAGCAAAAAAGCGGAGCAATTTGCTCCGCTTTTGTTATTTATTTTGCTTCTAAATAATAAAGCTTTCCAATCAATTGTTTGCTTTCTTTATTATATGGGCAGTTTTCTTTTTCTCCCATATATAAGACGCTTTCGCTTGATTTAAAGGCACGAATTACAAGCACATTTCCGCGCTTACCAATTTTGCAAACTTCGTCGTATATTTCAAAATTAGTTGGATGCCAATGTGTAATTCCGCTTCCAATCTTGCCAAAGGATTTTTTGTTAACCCCTAAGTAACACTCTCTTGAATCTATCCCAATATCTATTTGAATTGAGTCATATAAATTCCAAATTATATTTATGTCCCCATCAACATAATAGTCTCCGCAAAGATCAGGAGTTTGTTTCATCATTTCAAAGAGTTCTTTTGCATTTGTAGGAACTCGAAGTTTTAACAAAGAATCTTCATTTTCAAAAGCATAATCAAAACTCCAAGTCAAAAAAATACACTCAGGAATATCTATACCGTTCAAATCTGTCCTAGGAAACATTTCTCTTTCAATGAGTAGTTTTATGCAGGAAGAATCTATTTCTTTGTCAATCTTTGAAACCAAGTTATTGTATGCTTCTTCAAAAGGGTTCCAATGTCCGTCATAATCTGCTTCCCAAATAGATTTTTCCTCGTTGAAATCAATCTGCTCAAAATCAGGGAATAAGTACAATATGTTCTCAAACATAAAATACTCTAAACCATTTGACTCCTGTCTCATATAATCTATTGGCAAATTTCTTCTCTTGATACCATTATAAAACCTATATTCAGGCGAATATAACAAATACCTTTTATATGGCAGGTTAAAGTCTTTAAAATATTCTGAATTGGTATATTCTTTTTTGTTTTTGGGCATTTCAAAGAGATATGCAATGGAAGCAGTACAAATCCCTAAAATAATAATCGGGGAAAAAATGACTACACAAATGCAAATCAAAACTTTATGATACCATTTCATAATCACATCTCCTTCTCGCCCCGCAGGGCATATCGAGTTGCGAAGCAACATATCGAGCCGAAGGCTATATCGAGCGACGCATCAGCGGCGCATATCGACGTCGAGTCGTCGTGTCAGACACACGACGGACTCGACGTGTGCTGTTCTGGGGAACATATCAAAGGGGAAAACTTCTTTTACTGTATATTCTCCCTCGCAGAGAATTTTTACATCTCTTGCCAATGTAGCAGGGTCACAGGAAACATACACAATTTTCTCAGGTGCAAGTGCTTTTATATCTTCAAGCACGGCGCTGTCACAGCCCTTTCTCGGAGGGTCAACAATTATTATGTCAGGCTTTACATTTTGCTGTTCTAACCATTTTTTGCCCATTGACGAATTTCCTGCATAAAATTCAGCGTTTGTAATTTCATTTATTTTTGCATTTTCCTGTGCATTTTTAATGGCATCTTCAACAATTTCAATACCGTATATTTTTTTTGATTTTTTTGCCGCTGTTAAACCTATTGTGCCTGCTCCGCAGTACATATCCAAAAGTATACTATCTTTATTCGGATTTGCAAGCTCTAAAGCTTTTTGATAAAGACGCTGTGCCTGCTGTCTGTTTATCTGATAAAAAGAATGAAGAGATATTTTAAAAGTAAGCCCGCAAAGAACATCAAGAATATAATCTCTGCCGTAAAGCACTTTGCCTTTACTCCCCATAATCACATTAGTTTTTTCTTTATTTATATTTATACATACGCCTACGATGTTTAATTTCAATTTATTGAGAATTGAAATAAGCTCTTTTTCATAAGGCAAGCTATCTGCATTGATTACAAGGCAACAGAGTATCTCTTTTGTCTGTTCGCCTATTCTCAAAAACAGATGTCTTAAAACACCTTTTTGGGTTTCTTCATCATAGGCGCTTATATTATAGCTGTCTGCCCATTTTCTTACCTGCGCCGCTATAATATTAAATACAGGATTTTGAATTTCACAGTTATTTGCAGCCACTATTCTATGGCTGTTTACCGCATAAAAGCCCGTTATTGTTTTTTTATTTTGCTTTCCTATGGGGAAAACTGCTTTATTTCTGTATCCATATGTTTCTGACGGCATACAGCTATGAACTTTTATATTCATTGAAGCTATTTTTGAAAAAGCATCAGAAACACGTTTGGTTTTAAGCCTTAGCTCTTCATCATAAGATATATGACGAAAGACACAGCCGCCGCATTGTGAAAAAGTTGCGCAGTCTGTGTCTGTTCTTTTATCTGATTTTGTTATTAAGGATATAAGCTTACCGAAGCCATAGTTTTTTTTAAGCTTTACCACAAGCACCTCAGCTCTGTCCCCCACAGCAGTCTGCGGAACGAACAGTGTAAAGCCATTTACTTTACCCACTCCGAAGCCCTCGGAGCTTATATCCGTTATGTCAATAATAACTTTATCGTTCTTATTCATTATCTTTCGCCTATAGGTATATATTCTTTATCCTTTGAAATGCTCTTATATGCAGGTCTTATAATTTTTCCGCCTGTTATTATCTCCTCTATTCTGTGAGAGCACCAACCTACAACTCTTGCAAGAGCAAAGAGAGGAGTTATAATTTCATCGGGAATACCTAACATTCTGTAAACAAAGCCTGAGTACATATCCACATTTGCACAGATTGTTTTATATTCATTTTTAACCTTTGCAAAAACCTCGGGAGTTAATTTTTCAACTGACTCCATAAGCAAAAATTCATCGTAACAGCCTTGCTTTTGAGCAAGCTTTCTTGCACTTTCTTTAAGAATAACAGCTCTTGGGTCGGAAATAGTATATACTGCGTGACCCATTCCGTAAATAAGGCCTGAGCCGTCGCCAGCTTCTTTTTTCATAATCTTAGTCAAATACTCAGCAATTTCCTCTTGATTTGACCAATCCTTAACATCTCTCTTTATATAATTGAACATTTCGGTAACTTTGGCATTTGCGCCGCCGTGCTTATGTCCCTTAAGAGAGCCTACCGCTGCAGAAATAGCAGAATATGTATCTGTTCCCGAAGAAGAGAGAACTCTTGCAGAAAATGCAGAGTTATTACCGCCGCCGTGTTCAGCGTGCAGAATAAGACAAAGGTCTAAAAGCTTTGCTTCTTCATCGGTATACTTACTGTCAGGACGCATAAGATATAAAAAGTTTTCAGCAACTGACAAATCGGGGTTATTATAATGAATAAACATACTTTCTCTATCATAAAAACGACGCTTTGCCTGATAAGCATTTGCTATGATTGCAGGGAATTTAGCTATAATATTAACGCTTTGTCTTAACAAATTTTCAAGCTTAAGGCTTTCAGTATCTGCATCAAAGGTATAGAGTGCCAAAACGCTGCGCTGAATACTATTCATAATATTAGCGCTGGGCATACGCATTATAACATCTTCTGTAAAATTGTCGGGCAATACGCTTGCTTTTGACAAAACGTGTTTAAATTCAGTAAGCTCTTTTTGGCTGGGAAGGCTTCCCATAAGCAAAAGATATATTACCTCTTCAAAGCCAAAGCGATTTTCTTTTTGACAGCTTGCCACAATATCCTTAATATTTATGCCTCTATAAATAAGCTCACCGTCAATAGGCATTCTTTCGCCTTCGTTAATAAGATAACCGTGAACGTTACATATATCGGTAACTCCTGCGACAACACCGGTACCGTCAATATTACGAAGTCCTCTTTTGACATTATGCTTTTCGTAATTTACTTTCGGAAAGCTGTAATTATCACGGTATTTATCGCATAAACTATTTATATATTCCTGACTTACATCAGATATTTTCTCTTGCATTGTATCATTTCTCCTTTACTGTTTCATTTTATACTAAAAACAAAAAAATGTCAACCATTTTGAAAGAAAGGAATTCAAAAAATGCAAATTATTGTAAATTCAATGTTAAAAGAAAATCTCAAAAAAATCAAAAAAATTCTTTTATTATGCGTAATTGGAAGCATTTTAACCGCTTTTATCCCTTTTTCAATTGTGAAAGGTTGGAACGCTTCTTATGTCAAATGGAAACAACAGATAAACGAATATGAAGGAGTAATATCAGAATTTTCCGACGGCAACGACATAGTTTCGGTTTTAAATAATGACGAGGTTATAACTTTAGATATGTTTGAATACATATGCTCTGTTGTAGCCGCAGAAATGCCGCCCTCGTATCACGAAGAAGCTTTAAAAGCTCAAGCTGTTGCAAGTTATTCTTTTACTCTTTATCATATAAATAATTTAGGACAGAGTCAAGAGCTCGACTCCGCTCATAAGGGAGCCGCTGTCTGCACAAATCCCGCCCACTGCAAAGCCTATCTTTCCAAAACTCAGGCACGGGAAAAATGGGGCGAGGAATATTTTGAAAAGCTATGGGCAAAGGTTGAAAACGCCGTTTCAAGTGTTTATAAAAAAGCTGCCTGTTTTGACGGCGAGCCTATAAATGCTGCTTTTTTTGCTATCTCCGCAGGAAAAACCGAAGATGCTCAAGATGTATGGGGAAATGAAGTGCCGTATCTTAAAAGCGTTGACAGCTCATTTGATAAAAGCTATCCTCAGTATATGTCAACTGTTAAAATCAGTGTTGAAGAATTTAAAATTAAGCTTAAAGAAAGCATTGATATTTCTTTTACCGACAATCACAAGGAATGGATAAGCGATATAGTAAGAAGCTCTGCAGGCGGAGTTAAAAGCCTCAAAATATGCTCTGCAGAACTCAAAGGAAGTGAGCTAAGAAGCATTTTAGGCTTACGTTCTTCAAATTTTGAAATAGTTACAAACGATGATAGCTTTACTTTTAATGTTTTCGGCTACGGACACGATGTAGGAATGTCGCAAACAGGTGCTCAATACCTTGCTCTTGAAGGAAAAAACTACGAAGAAATATTAAAATGGTATTATACAGGCATAGAAATAATTGATATGATTTGAATATAATTGCCGCTTCCGGTTAAAAATACATACACAATAATAATTTATAGGAAGTGGCAAATTGAAAACTAATTATAACAAAAAGAAAACTACAGGTATTTACGCAGCAGTACTTTTATCTCTTGCTGCAATTTTATCCTTAACTTATCTTTCAACACGCAGTGTATTTAACAGAATTGATGATGACAAGGCAGACAAAATTGCATCTTCAAATGCTCAGCAGCAAGAGCTTGAAAACAACGAAAACAGCAACAGCGTTGTTCCTACGGTAAAGCCCAAGGACGATGTAACTCAAAGCTCTTCAAGCTCTCAGAACAGCTCACAGGAGAGCAGCTCTTCAAATACTGCTTCTGAAACTACAAAAGAAACAGTTGGCTATATTATGCCTGTCAACGGTGATATCTCAGCTGTATTTTCTACAACTACTCCTGTTTTTTCAAAAACAATGGAGGATTGGCGTATTCACACAGGTATTGATATAAAAGGAAACTTAGGCGATTCTGTAAAAGCCTGTGCGGCAGGAACTGTTGAAGATATATATACAGATGAGCTTAAGGGTGTTACCGTCGTTCTTTCCCACGCTGACGGAATAAAAAGTCTTTATTGCGGACTTGATAAAAGCGTAAACGTTGAAATCGGTGAAAAAATCAAAAGCGGCAAAGTTATAGGAAAAATAGGAAACACCAATGAATTAGAAGCTTTAGAAGAGCCTCATCTTCATTTTGAAATGGTTAAAAACGGAGTACAGCTCGACCCTTTAAATATAATTAAATAAATTTAAGTTAAAGCCTTGACAATAGAGCTCTAAAAATATATAATGTATAGGCTATATTGTCGAGGCGTGGCTCAGTTTGGTAGAGCGCTGCGTTCGGGACGCAGAGGCCGCAGGTTCAAATCCTGTCGCCTCGACCAAAAATCCGTCGACTTTGTCGGCGGATTTTTTATTCAAGCCGATAGGCTTGGTATATCATCACGCGATAGCGTGTATATCATTGCCGCATTTATGCGTCGTATATCATCACACCATAGGTGTGCATATCTCTATCGGCTTGATGAGATACAGTGGCTTTGCCACTGATGATATGCAAAACTAACGTTTTGATGATATACAAGGCTTCGCCTTGATTTTAAAACCCAGTATTTATACGTTTTCTCACATTCTCCTGTCGATTTTTACTGACTTAAAATTATTAAACAAATAAATAACATCACTCCTTTCTTATTTTTTATCATAAAACAGTACATATTTACTATTGGAAAATTTTATGGTATAATTTATAAGTTATAATTTTAAAAGCGAGGTGCCGAGGTTATGGCAGAAAAGAAATATGTAATTGATAATGCCGAACTGATGGCAGAGTGGAACTGGGAAAAGAATAAAGAATTAAATTTTGATCCCGAAAAATTAACCGTTGGTAGTGGAGCAAAAGTATGGTGGAAATGTCAAAAAGGACACGAGTGGCAGGCTGTGATTGCAAACAGAAATAATGGAAATGGATGTCCATATTGCTCTGGACGATATGCTATTAAAGGTGAAAATGATTTAGAAACTGTTAATCCAACTTTAGCAAAAGAATGGAATTATGAAAAAAATGACGGATTAACACCCGATGAAGTAATGCCTAATAGTAATAAAAAAGTATGGTGGACGTGTAGCCAAGGACATGAATGGCAAGCGAGGATAAACAGTAGAAATGGCGATAATGGATGTCCATATTGCGCAGGGCGATATTGTATTAAAGGTGAAAATGATTTACAAGCAGTTAATCCAACTTTAGCAAAAGAATGGAATTATGAAAAAAACGATGGATTAACACCTGCAGATGTAATGCCTAATAGTAATAAAAAAGTATGGTGGCAATGTCAAAAAGGGCACGAATGGCAAGCTGTGATTTCAAACAGAAATAATGGAAATGGATGTCCATATTGTGCGGAGCGATATGCCATTAAAGGCCAAAATGATTTGCAAACAGTTAATCCAATATTAGCAAGAGAATGGAATTATAAAAAGAACAACGGATTAACCCCACTAGACATAATGGCTAACAGCAATAAAAAAGTATGGTGGCAATGTCAGAAAGGACACGAGTGGCAAGCTACGATAAATAATAGAAATAATGGAAATGGATGCCCTGTGTGTAATTCTGAACGAAAAACTTCTTTTCCGGAATATGCGATATTATATTACCTTAGAAAACACGGTTTAGAGGCAATGCATTCGTATAGGGAGTATGGTTACGAATTAGACATTTATATTCCGTCAAAAAAAGTTGCCATTGAATATGACGGAGGGTTTTGGCATAAAAACAGAACTAAAAATGATTTAGAGAAAAATTTAAAATGTGAAAAAGACGGGATTAAGTTATATAGGATAAGAGAAGGGCTGCCATTGTTAAACGACAGTTCTATAGATTATGTTGTTCAAGAAAATCAAAGAGACTTGTCAAAAGTACTTGAAGTAATTCTAAGTGAAATCGTTGGTGCTTGCGTTTGTATTGATATGGAAAGAGATGTAGTTGACATAGAAAACTTGCGCGTGTTTACAGAAAAGAAGAATTCTCTTTTGTTTTCTAATCCGCAAATAGGAAATGAGTGGAATTATGAAATGAATGGCAGTTTAAAGCCAGAACATTTTTCGCCAAAAAGTCATAAAAAAATATGGTGGAAATGCCAAAAAGGACACGAATGGCAAGCGGAGATAGCAAATAGAAACAGCGGACGTGGATGCCCATATTGTTCTGGTAAAAAAGTTTTAAGAGGATATAATGACTTGCAAACAGTTAATCCTGACTTAGTAAAAGAGTGGAATTATGAAAAGAACAATGGATTAGATCCTACGAATTTAATGCCTAATAGCAATAAGAAAGCATGGTGGAAATGTCAAAAAGGACATGAGTGGCAGGCTGCGATAAATAATAGAAATAATGGAAATGGATGTCCATATTGTGCAGGACGATACGTCATTAAAGGTGAAAATGATTTAGAAACGGTTAATCCAACTTTAGCAAAAGAATGGAATTGTGAAAAAAACGATGGATTAACACCTGCGGAAGTAACACCTAACAGCAACAAAAAAGTTTGGTGGAAGTGTAGCAAAGAACACGAGTGGCAAGCGACGATAAGTAGCAGAAATAGTGGAGATGGATGCCCATATTGCTCGGGACGCTATGCTGTTAAAGGTGAAACAGATTTAGAGACGGTTAATCCAACTTTAGCAATGGAATGGTATTATGAAAAGAATAACGGATTAACACCTGCAGACGTTTCGCCTGGTAGCAATAAAAAAGTATGGTGGAAGTGTAGAGAGGGTCATGAATGGCAAGCGATGATAAACAATAGAAACAGGGGACGTGGATGTCCAATTTGTGCAAAAGAAAAACGCAAGAAAAAAATTGAGATTTAGATATTAAATCTAGGTTATAGGAGTGGTTTTATGCGAATAAATATTGATTGCTTAAGGGATGTTCTTCTATATTGTATCAATAATCTTGATTATATTGAAAACGGATATATTTGGAAGTGCCAATCTGTTGATTTAGATGATATGTACAAATCTGCAGAATTTCAGCAATACAAAAAGAAGGACATAATGTATTCTGTTTTGAAGTTAAAAGAATCTGAATACATAAAGATTTCTTGTGAACAGCCGAAAGCAGAAACTTACATAGATAGCTGTCTAATAATAGATGTAACGATGAAAGGACATCAATTTGCTGAAAACATTAAAGAGCCTACAGTGTGGAATAAAACCAAATCTATTGCAAATAAGATTGGGAATCACACTCTCCATTTCCTTGAAGGAATAGCTCACGATGTTGCAGTTGAAATAGCAAAACAAACTATCTCAGCAATGATGCAACAATGATAATTTTCAACTTTTTATAATTTCCTACCTCATGTTTTTGGTTGGTTATGAACACCCCACAAATACTAAACTTCATAGAAATCAAGACCTTTGTACTGTTTATGACTGCGAAAAACCCTTATTTTATGCGGTTTTCGGCGTGATTACTATAACGCTACTCCGACCAAAAATCGACAATCTTCGACAGAAGGTTGTCGATTTTACTTTTTCACTATTAACTCTTCACTTTTCACTCTTCTCTTTCGAAACTTGTCGATTAGGTAATAAGTAATAGTGAATAGTGAAGAAGTGAAAGTTGTATAGTGAAAAAG
>SVMS01000027.1 GCA_015067255.1 Oscillospiraceae bacterium | reverse complement strand
TGCCTTTGGATTATTGATACCGTCAGTTATCAACATTTCATTTAACTTTTTAAATTGTTCCGGTGTTATTACATGAGTAAGTCTTGCCATTTTTGCCATTCCGTAAACTTCAAATACAAGGTCCCTGCTTTTGCTTCTGATTGCATAATTTGCTTCTTCAATAAGACTTTCAAATATAACATTGCTCATTATTTTCCTTGCCTTTCTTTCTCCCATTGGTCGATTATATCCTCTGCGGCATTTAGTATTATTTCCGTCTTTTTGGTTGCAGTAATACCGTTAAGCATTCGGCTGAACTCAGGCGCTGTTGTTTTATATCCCCTCTTTATAAGCTCCTTAATAACATCCGCCTGCTTTTTTCTTAAATGAAAAAGCCTTTCTAAAATCTGTTCTCCCATTTTTCTTTTCTCCTTTTTATTGATTTTTTTATCGCATTGTGATAACTCTTTTTATGATGTTCTATTTCGAAAAATATTTGGATCGATGTTAAGCGCATTGCAAATTAGTAAAAATTCATCAGCAAGAATTCTACGACTACCGTTTAGCATTTTAGAAACTGTATCTGCTGTTAACCCTGTTTTTTGCGCAATATAAATCTGCTTAATTCCATTTTCACTAATATAAGTATTTAATTGCTCTTTAATTTTCATATTCTACGTCTCCTTTAAATCTATATTTTTTAGATTTTTGTTTTATTATAATCTATGTTTTTTAGGTTGTCAAGCTTTTTTTGCGATTTTAGTCTATGTTTTTTAGATTTTTATATTGACAATAACTATTTCTTCTCATATAATAAAAACATATCTAAAACTAATAAAAAAATATGGGGTGTTTAGAATGTCGCGCGAATCAATAGCAAAAACATTAAAACGTTTAAGAGAACAAAGTGGTTTAACTGCCGATCAAGTAGGAAATATATTAGGAAAAAGCGGCAAGACCGTCAATGCCTGGGAAAACAATCGAGGTCAACCTGATGCAGAAATTCTAATGCGGTTATGCGACATATATAATGTAGAAGATATTCTCTCAGAATTTCGCGATAAAACTTCAGAATCTGCGATTGCTCTATCCGAAAAAGAAAAAAAAATTATTCTTGCATATCGTTCACGTCCCGAGATGCAAATTGCTATTGACACGCTTTTAGGAATTCAAATCATCGAATAGCTTCATTGTTTCTACATACCCTTTTAAAGCTTCTTTTTTATTGATTTTTTTGTCGCATTGTGATATCATAAAAACAACAAATTGTTGTTTTTATGTGGTTAGTAGTGTGTTGGTATGTAGATACATACTATAGAAATAAATATATCTATTCTTTCACCTCGTTTATAAGCAATTAAATTTTAACCCCATTAAAGAGGAGGTCTTGACCTTCGCTTGATACATATTCACCATTATATGTGTCTTATAAGCTGCAAGAGGTCAGCGGATTTGCACCGATGAGTACGGGAGAGGTCAAGACTCTCCCCTCTCATCGCTTTGCTGCTCAACACAACAAATTGTTGTTTGTGTTTGTGCAAACAAATATTCAATCGTAAAATTATCTTTAGAAAAATACATTTCAATAATTTTTACAGCTTCGGGTACTGTAACGGGCGAAATTCCATCAAGTTTATTTCTTGCCGTCTTTGCGGTACAACTCAAAGCATCCGCAACAGCTTCTGCCGGAGTATTGAATCCTTTTCTCACAAGTTCAGCTCTCAAATTGTTTAACATTCGGTAAACCCCCTTTGTTTTTGAAACCGTTTTCGGTTTCTTTAACTTATATTAGCACCGTATTCGGTATTTGTCAAGCTTTTTAAAGTATTTTTTTTCCGTATTTGGTAATATATTATTGACAAAGCAAACTGTAAGAGCTTATAATTAAATAAAATGGAGGTTTTTTTATGTATAATTTAGAAGAAATGATAAATAGAATTAAGGCATTGAAAAAAGAAAAAAAACTATCAAATGAAGCCCTTTCTTCGCTTTCAGGTGTTCCAAAAGGGACTCTTGCAAAAATTTTAGGAAGTGAAACAAAAGACCCACAAATTTCTAATATTATTAAAATTTCCCAGGCTCTTGGTGTTTCAGCTGATTTTATTATTTTCGGTAAAGAAGAATTAAAAAATAATAATGATTTTTTAAATTTATTTTCGTTGCTTAATACCAACGGTCAAAATAAAGTGATTGAATATATGCGAGATTTAATCAATAGCGGAAATTACACTTCTTCAAATATTGTTTCGGATATGGTTTCTGTAATATCTAACGGTGAAAGCCTTTTTGGCTCAGTTCGTACCGAACAAAAATAACTATTATTCTTCCGACCAAAAATGGTAATATATACTTTTTTATAATTTATTTGACATAAAAAACACTTTAAATCTTTACTGTTTAAAGTGTTTCCGACAGGAAGTGATTATATTGTTTTACGAAAGATTAAGAGCAGCTTGTAAAATTTCTAAAACTACAGCAACAACTGTTACAAAAGAACTTAATTTAAGTAGTGGAAATGTCGGAAGGTGGAAAGCAGGTGGGGTTCCCAGCATTGAGATTCTTATAAAATTGTCTGAAAGACTTAATGTTTCAACAGATTTTTTGCTTGGCAAGGACAACAATATTTTGCCGTCAAACGCTATACCGTATGAAAGCTTTGAAATGACTCCTGTTCCTATCGTGAACAAAATATTTTATGAAAGATTAAAAGATGCCTGCAAAAATTCAAACACAACTGCAACTGCTGTTACATTAGAATTAGGTTTAAGCCGAGGAAATCTTAGTAGATGGAAAGCAGGCGGTGTGCCGAGCATCGAAGTTCTTATAAAATTCTCTGAAAGGCTTAATGTTTCAACAGATTTTCTGCTTGGCAAGGACAACAATAAGCTGCCGTCAAAGGCTATTCCATATGATAGCTTTGAAATGACTCCTGTTCCTATCGTGGACAAAATATTTTACGAAAGATTAAAAGAGGTCTGCAAAAATTCAAACACAACTGCAACTGCCGTTACATTAGAATTAGGTTTAAGCCGAGGAAATCTTGGTAGGTGGAAAACAGGCACAATACCAAATGGAGCTATACTCAGCAAATTATCTGAAAGGCTTAATGTTTCTGTCGATTACCTTCTCGGAATAACAGATATAAAAAAGCCCCTCATCAAAGGCGATGAAGAGCTAACAGAATATTTAAACGAGCTTGAAAGCCGAGAGGAATTGCGTATGCTTTTCCGTCTTACTTCCAAAGCTACAAAAGAAGATGTTGAAAAGTCAGTAAGAGTTATTGAAGCAATGCTAAAAGATGCTGAAATAAAGGATTGATATTTATGCGAAATAGTATAATTTTTGAATTGCTGAAAGATTTAAAGATAACTCAAAAAAAATTTGCCGAAGATATAAATGTATCTACCGGTAATGTCAGCGACTGGAAAAGCGGTAAATCGAGCCCATCGGCAAGTGTTTTAAATAAAATAGCAAATTATTTTGGCGTTTCTGTCGATTATCTCCTCGGAATAACAGACATAAAAAAACCTCTCATCAAAGGTGATGAAGAGCTAACAGAATATTTAAGCGAGCTTGAAAGCCGAGAAGAATTGCGTATATTTTTCCGTCTTATCTCCAAAGCCGCAAAAGAAGATGTCGAAAAAGCAATAGCAGTTGTTGAAGCAATGTTCAGAGATGCCGAAACAAAGGATTGATAAATATGGTACAAAGAATTTTAGAATTAATGAATGAGAAAAAAGTAAATGCAAAGACTTTAACAACTGACATTGGATTATCTTCCTCAGCTATTACAGAATGGAAAAAAGGAAAAGCCAAGCCTTCTGTAGAAGCTCTTGAAAAAATAGCAAATTATTTTGACGTTTCTGTCGATTATCTCCTCAGAATAACAGACATAAAAAAACCTCTCATCAAAGGCGATGAAGAGCTAACAGAATATTTAAGCGAGCTTGAAAGCCGAGAAGAATTGCGTATGTTATTTCGACTTACTTCTAAAGCTACAAAAGAAGATGTAGAAAAGGCAGTAAGAGTTGTCGAAGCAATGCTTAAAGATACCGAACTTTCAAAAATAAAATAACAACCCTAAGAAGGTGAACTAATGAAGCAACGTTCCGACGGCCGTTGGGCAAAAAAGAAAAAGATAAACGGAAAAGAGGTTTTCTTTTATTCCTCTGCCAAAACCGAAAGGCTTGCAATTAAAGATATAGAAAATCAAGTAATAAACTATATGAGCCAAGATTTTGAAGAAAAGCATAATTTTAAAAACCTCGGTGAAAAGATGCTTGTCCAAAAAGAAAAAACAGTTTCTTATAATACTCTTAAAGGATATAAAGAGATATTTGCAAAGCTCAATGTTTTCTATGATAAAGATATTGAAAGTATAACGATTGCCGAGGTCCAAAATCTATTATATGAATACAACGAAAAAGGCTTTTCAAAATCAATTATATCAAAAATAAAAATTGTACTAGGATTGATTTTTAAATATGCTATTTCAGAAGGAATAAACATTACTGATTTTTCAAGCGTTTTAATCGTTCCTAAAAATGCCAAAGTTAATAAACGAACGCCACTAACTGAGGAAGAAATAAAAATTGTAACAAATAATGTAGACAATGAATTTGGGCTATATCCATATATGCTTCTTTATACCGGGCTTCGAAGAGGTGAGCTCCTCGCCTTAAAATATGAGGACATTGATTTTGATAACAACATTATTAAGGTAAACAAATCTGTTGAATTTATATATAATCAGCCAAGATTAAAATTACCTAAATCCGCTGCCGGCATCAGAACTGTACCACTTATGGATATTCTCAAAAAACATCTATTACCTAAGGCAAACAATAAAGGGTTTATTTTTGGTGGAGATAATCTATTCACCTCAGAAATGATAAAAAAAAGATGGGCTAAATACTGTAAAGAAACCGGACTTACTGCAACACAGCACCAATTTAGGCACACTTTTGCAACAATATTATACAGAGCAGGCGTTGACCCTAAAACATCTCAACTAATTTTGGGGCACGCCGATTTTCAAACTACAATGAATATATATACTCATATTGCTGCATCAATGCAGAACTCCGCTTTAAACAAGTTAAACAATCTTGAAATTTAATCAAGTTGTCAAAAAGTAGTCAGCTTTCGTTTTTTCGTTGAAATAAAGCCATTTCAGGCAGACTCTGACTCTGTTTGTCTGGGTTCGAATCCTAGTTCCGCAACCAAAAATCCCGTTCTCGCAAGAGGGCGGGATTTTTACTTATTACTTCTTCCCTCTTCACTCTTACCTCGACCAAAACTCCTCAAGGGATTTTTGGAAAGTAATAAGTAATACGTAATAGTGAAGAAGTAAACCAGCTTTTCACTTTGACGAAAAGTATTTTTATTTCATAATAAAAGTTGTCAAGAAAAATTTCATTTCAAATACTCATATCTTGACTTTATTATTTTTTGTGTTATTATTTATTAGAAGTAGAAGAAGCAAGAGACATCCCAACTTGTGATTTATTATCATTGTTGAGAGCTTGCGTACCTACTTCTTTTTATTTAAACAGCAGTTATCTATAATTTTATATCATAAAACAAATCTCCTCGAGCTATTCCTTCAATATTAACAAATCCCTTTAAGTCACTAACACAAGAAATACCCCTTGAATGTGATAAAATTTACATTCAAGGGGTATTTTATATTTTAACTGAGTCTTTATGTTAATTTTTAAAGAACGCTACCACAACAGCGCCGTTATACTTGTTGAAATGTCAACAAGTTTATAAAGAGAGTTCTACAATACCTTTAAAACAAGAAGAACCTCCTATAGTTGATTCATTTATACTATAGGAGGCTTTTATCATTATTCCAATATTTTTATCTGACACATTTTCATAGCTTCTAAAGCTGTTTCGTGGCTTTTGGGAGTTACTCCTGCGCAAGCCTTCGCATCTACTATAAGAGGAATTTCCGGAAAGAAAGCTTTTACTACCATTGCATTTGAAATAACGCATATATCGGTACATAAGCCCACAAAGGTTATGCTTTCTATATTTTCTTCTTTCTTTAATATTTCCACTAACTCTTTTGAGCCGAAGGTTACTTTATCAATAGCGTCAGTTGTTCGAAGAGCTTCAAGCTGAGAATGTATCTGCCAGCCTTGGCTTCCCTTTATACAATGGGGAACAGGAAGATTTTTGCCTTCTTGTGTTTGCATATAATTTTCAAAGTGAGTATCTCTTGTAAATAAAATCTTACCGTCAAAGTTTTCGATTATCTCTTTTACATAGGGCACTATTTTAACAGCTTCCTTTGTACCTAAAGCGCCGTCTATAAAATCATTTTGCATATCTACAACTACAAGTATTTTTGACATTTTATTTTCCTTCCTATATGTTATAATTATCAATCTGTATAACACTATAGCCCTGTTCTTCAATTACCGATTTCAATTTTTGCTCTTCAATATCTTTTGCAAGAGTTACTATTGCTTTTTTATCCTTATGGCTAACCTCTGCCATCTCAACCTCTTCCATTTGTTCCAATATATTTTTTACTCTTGCCTCACAGTGAGGACACATCATACCTTCAATTTTGATTATTTTTTTCATTTTAACAATTTCCTTTCCTATTTTCAAAAAATTTAACCTTAAAGCATTAGACACTACCAAAACGCTGGATACACTCATTGCCGCCGCACCAAACATAGGATTTAACTGCCAACCTAAAATATGAATAAATGCGCCTGCTGCAAGTGGAATTCCTATTATGTTGTATCCAAATGCCCAGAATAAGTTTTCGTATATATTTTTTATAGTTCCACGACTTAATTTTATAGCCGCTGCAACATCCAAAAGAGAGCTTTTCATAACAACTACATCAGCGGCATCTATGGCAATATCCGTACCTGTGCCAATAGCAATTCCCACATCTGCTCTTTCAAGGGCAGGAGCATCGTTTATACCGTCTCCAACCATAATAACCTTGCCCTGCTTTTGAAAATCACGAATTATCTTTTCTTTATCTTGCGGTTTTACATCGGCAAAGATTTCATCAACCCCTGCCAATTTTCCTATTGCATTTGCTGTTTTTATATTATCACCTGTCAGCATAACAACACGTATTCCCATATTTTTAAGCTGACTGATTGCCTCTTTACTGTCAGGCTTAATAACATCTGATATAGCTATAATACCAACAAGTTCTTTGTCTTTTACAAAATATATCGGGGTTTTTCCGCTTGATGCAAGCTCATCAGCCTTCTTTATCATTTCTTCCGATATATTTGCTTTATCCCTTACAAACTGCAAATTACCGCCATAAAGCAAAGCATTTTCAATGGTAGCAAAAACGCCGTTTCCTGTAAAAGCTTCAAAATCATTAACCTTATCAGGAAAAATATTTTGTTCTAAAGCATATGCAACAACCGCTTTTGCCAACGGATGCTCACTGTTTTGCTCCAGGGAAGCTGCCAGCTTTAAAAGTTCTTTTTCCGACACTTTGTCTGCTACAATAACATCAGATACTTTAGGCTCTCCCAAAGTAATAGTTCCCGTCTTATCAAGAGCTATAATTTTTGCTTTTCCTGTAATTTCAAGAGATGTTGCATTTTTAAAAAGAATATTATTTTTTGCTCCAACACCGCTTGCTACCATAATTGCAACAGGAGTTGCAAGTCCGAGAGCGCAAGGACAGCTTATAACAAGAACCGATATTGCTCTGGCAAGGGAAAAACCAAGACTCTGCCCAACAAGAAGCCAAATTGCAAAGGCTATAGCGGCAATTATAATTACAATAGGAACAAAAACGCCCGAAACCTTATCGGCTATCTTTGCAATAGGAGCCTTAGTAGAGGCTGCATCATTGACCACTTGAATAATTTGGGAAAAAGTAGTATCCTGCCCTACCTTTGTCGCTTGACACTGAATATATCCCGATTTATTTAAAGTTGCGGCATAAACGCTGCTTCCTACCTCTTTATCAGCAGGTATACTCTCCCCTGTCAACGCCGATTCATCAACTGCACTTTTCCCTTCTAAAACGATACCGTCTACAGCTATACTTTCTCCGGGCCGTACTACAAAAATATCCCCTTGCTTTACCTGTTCAATATCAACTGTTATCTCCTGTCCCTCTTTAATCAAAACTGCTGTTTTGGGAGCAAGGCTCATCAGTCCTTTTAACGCACTGGTTGTTTTTCCTTTCGCCTTTGCTTCCAACAATTTGCCTAAGGTTATTAAGGTAGGCACCATAGCAGCTGACTCAAAATAAAGATTATGAAGGTAATGCGATGCGTTGCTTTCAGGTATCATAACAAAGAGCATTACAGTACTGTATACAAAGGCAGAAAACGAGCCTAAGGCTACCAATGTATCCATATTGGGAGAAAATCGCACTAAGCCTTTTATTCCGTTTATAAAGAATTTTTGATTGATAACCATTACAAGCGCAGATATAATCATCTGAAGCAATCCGATTGCCAACGGATTATTCACAAAAAAGTCAGGAAGCGGAAAGCTCCACATAACTGCGCCCATAGAAATATACATAAGAAGAACAAGAAAAACAATCGAAGAAATTAGCCTTTTTTTCAATATTCCTGTTTCTGTATCTTGAATATCGTTATCCTTAGATGTATTTTTTTCTTTTTTATAGGTTTCCTTTAATGAAGCATTATATCCTGCTTTTTTTACTGCTTCAATAACAGTTTCCGGCTCAACAGAGCCTTCAACTGACATAGAATTAGTTAAAAGATTAACCGAGCAAGAGCTTACGCCGTCAAGCTTTGAAACAGCTTTTTCAACACGTGCGCTACACGCGGCACAGCTCATTCCTTCTACATTATATTGTTCTATCTTTCATCTCTCCTTCTTTATTTTCATATAAATATATTTTTAGTATAAACTACTGATTTTTTAATATGTTAACATTTTATGAACTTTTTTAATAAAGAAATGCTTAAACTAATAGTATTGAAAAACTGTTTTTTTTATGGTATACTACTTTTAAAGGACGGTGTATTAAAGTGTCTTTACAAGAATCGGGCGAAATGTATTTAGAATCAATTTATGTTCTCTCTAAAAAGAAAACTACAGTACGCGCAATTGATGTAGGAGAATATCTGGGGTACAGCAAGCCCTCCGTCAGTCGTGCTATGGGAATTTTAAAAAACGGAAATTATATTACAGTTGAGTCTGACGGCAATATAAAGCTTACTCAAGAGGGTGAAAAAATTGCCCAAACGATGTTTGAACGTCATATGCTTTTAACAAAGTTTTTGATACAGCTTGGAGTAGATGAAAAAACTGCTTCCGACGATGCTTGCAAAATAGAGCACGCTATAAGTGAAAAATCCTTTAATGCACTGAAAAAACATATTGAAAACAATTGATAAAATAGCAACTCTTTTTCAGAGTTGCTATTTTTGCACTTATTAAACTAAATCAGGTGTTCTTGCAAACATAAGATATTCGCTGGAAAGGTGTTTATCTTCACAGATAATGTTTATTTTAAATTTATTTGATATGCTGTTAGGCAACACAGTACTCAGAGCAAGTATTATATTGGAGGACCTTTCCTCTACCTCATTGCTGTAAAGATTATCCCAACGCTTAAATGTTCCGTTTTTGTCTGACAATTCAACGCTGAACTTTTGTCCTTTAAGCTTCTCAGGTAAATCATTGAGCAGATGAATTTCAAAATTAAGTGTTGAGCCCGGATAATGTATCATTTTCTTTACTCTTACGCTGAACATTTGATTACGAAGAGCTGCCTGCACTCCGTAATATCCCTGTTTAGGTATATCGGGATAGTTTATTACACTGTTGTTTGCAGCACTGGGCCAAGGCTCATTAAAGCACCAGTTAAGAGCCATTGATGTTTTAGGCCATTTACGTCTTGCTTCTTCAAAAATATGCTTAAGCACTTCCCCTTGAAGCTCCACTCCGTTTTCAATAATCTCACCAAGAGTTTTAGCTTTGCCGTAATATCTTTCAATCATATCTCTGCAAAACCAGGTGTTTTCATTTCCATCCCAAGCTTTAAGTGCGTGATGCCATTCCCAGCTTGTACCCGGTTCAACAGTATACCATTCTTCTTCGGGGGTGAATTTTTTAATGTATTCAAAGGGTGAGGGCGCCGGAACGCCAAACTCTGTATATGCTGTAAAGTCAGATTCTATTATATCTGTCATAGTTTCGGTAAACATAGAAGAAAAAGGCATATAGTGGCCGTGTCCCATTCCGTAAAGGGGTGATGTCTGTAAATAGGGTGTATTTTCATCTAATTCATAGCAGTTTTTATCAAGCAATCTTATTGCCTTTGATTGATTTGTCATACCGCTCCAGGAGCAGAAAAGCTCGTTTCCGCCGCACCACATAACTACGCTGGGGTGTTTTTTTAGCCTTTTGATTATTGAACGGGACTCTTTATCGAGAACTTTGAGATAATGGTCATTATCCTTATAGTTATTACAAGCGAGAGGAAACTCCTGCCATACCATAATACCCATTTCATCGCATAATTCAAAAAAGCTTTCCTTATTTACAAGACCGCCGCCCCACATACGAATAATATTCATATTACAATCAAGCACAAGCTGAAGCTGTTTTTTATAAATTTCATAGTTGAGCTTACTTGCAAATATTTCAGGAGGAACAAAGTTAGTACCCTTCGCAAATATTCTTCTTCCATTTAACTCTAAAGTAATAGGTGCTTTACTTTGAGTTTTTGGGAATGAGCTTCATTCAACGGACTCTGCATTCATTACAAGACGCACTTTTCTAAAGCCTATTTTTTTACAAACAGAGTCGCTTCCTGCTGTAAGCTTAAGTGTATACATATTTTGTTCGCCTTGACTTACGCACCACCAAAGCTTAGGATTGTCAATTTCAAAGCTTACTCTGCTCTCTCGAGTGCATAAAGCTGTGCTTTTATATACACAAGTTTCCGCCTCAAAAATTTCCAATGTTATATCTCCCTTGGGATTTACAACATCCACATCAAGATATCCGCTTACCTTTGATAAATCTTCTGTAACATTATAAAAAATATTATAATCTTTTATATATGTATCAGGCTTATAACAAAGCTCAACGTCATCATAAAGACCTATCGGCACTAATCTGGGATGCCAATCCCATCCATAAGAAACAGCAGGAATACAAGATGCAGACGCCTGTGTTCTGTCCTTTGCCATTCCCTCTACTTTGGGAATAGGATGTAATAACGCAAGTACCTCTATCTCTTTTCCTTCATACTCAGACAAATTGATGCTTACAGGCGTAAACATTCCTTCATCCTCTATAATTTGCTTACCGTCAATATAAATCGTATATCCGTAATCTATACCTTTAAAGGTCAGTACCGGTATAAAGCCTTCCTTTTTCTCGATAAATATTGTGGTTTTGAAATGCCACCATTTATCTTCCATCCACTCATATTTTTTGAAGTTTGAGCCGAAGAAGATATCTTCGGCTCCCTCCTGTAAAAATTCAAGCTGTACATCAGTAGGAACGCTAACCTCTTTATAATTTAACGGTAGTTCTTCTTTTTTGTCGCTATATCCCAACAACCATTTCATAAAATTTCAACCTTTTAAAATCATTTTATATTTTTGTTATTTGAATTTTACTGCTGTTCCGTAAGCTATTACTTCAGCAGCTCCTGCCATAACAGAGGAAGAACCGAACATAATATTTATAACCGCATCTGCTCCTAAAGCTTTTGCCTCATCTACCATTCGTTTAGTAGCTATCTGACGGGCTTCTATAAGCATTTCGGTATAGCCTTTAATTTCACCGCCGACCAGTGTTTTCATTCCTGCCATAAAATCTTTTCCGAAATTTTTAGATTGAACTATTGTTCCTTTAACCATTCCCAACGCTTCTATTTCACGTCCCGGAACATAATTGATACTTAATAATAACATACCATTTTCTCCTTATTCTTAATATTTTTTAGCCTCTTCTTCCTCGCCGCTTTCAATCTCCTTAAGACGTTGATGCAAGGCTATTGATACACCTATTATTACCGCTATAACAGCAATACCGTAAATACCCAAAATTACTATTGCAATCAAAAATCCATATACCTCTTTTATCAAAGGTAATATCACTGTTGCCAAAAAAATTGTCAATATCCCAATAATTACACAAGCAGAAATTATTGGTGCTTTTTTCTTATTGTTTTTCATAGCTTTTCCTTTCATTCATTTCGCAAAAGCTGAGTATACTATCAATAAGGGAGATGCGTTTTATGATTTCTTTACTTTCAACCATACTGGAATTATCGTATACATCAAAAATCAAAATACCAAAATGGCTTGATTTTTTTATAATTACAGCTTTATTTTTATTTATTGTCTTAATTACTTACTTAGCCTTAAACAGCTTATCTATCGCATTTTTTGCTATAATTGATTTATCGGTTACACTGTGTATATTAACTGCTAAAAAAAATATTAAATAAATTTATAATAAAGATTTCTCACTAATCCGTATTTATTTAAGGTCTTATTATAGCTATATCCCATTTTTTCAATGTTTTTTATGCTGTGAATATTATGGGGAGATGCAGTTGCACACAGAATTTTTACTCCTGCTTCAACTGCATATTTTTCTAATCTTACTTCCAATTCATATTGCAGAGAGTTTCCTCTGAACTTTTCTTTTACAATACAAAGCTTATAATTAGCATCTTTAAGCCCAAGACAATCCACATTGTCTAAATAATCGCATAAGCTTTCTTCTTTGGTATGAGGATAATACAAAACAGAAAATGCCGCTAATTCACCTTCATACCACGCTCCCAAGGTGATGTGAGGAGGCTGTAAGCACTCTAATAACATTTCGGGTGTATTTTTACGCAAAAGCTCTGAGGCTTCAAGATTTTTAAAGGTTTCTTCCTGTATTCTCAATATATCATCAAGCTGTTCTTTCGAACATTCTTTAAAAACAAATTTTTCAATATCAATTTTCATTTAAAAATTTCTGCACTCCTTTATCCACTTGCTATACATTTCTTTTTGTTCTTCTGTTACAAGAAGATTTTCAAGCTTATTCTTTTTATAAACGCTGTTTTCAGCATCATTTTTTCCTGCTTTGTTTTTACGGTACATCATCCATTCATACTCTAAGCAGAAAATATTTTTAAAGTTTTCAGGCTGAGGCTTAAGCTTTACTTGCTGAACAAATTTACTATGTACTGCCAAGAAAAAACGATATGCAAACAAATCATCCAACATTTCAAAATCTATTGCGCCGTTTTTTTCTAACAGATAGATAGTTTCAAAAAAAGTTAAATAATTTGAGACTACTACTTTAGGGAATTTTAAATTACACTCAGTTTCCTCCGTACAGTTATTTTCTTTAGCACATTTTGAATCAAGACAGTCCTGAAGTGCTGTATACAGCTCCATATTATCTTTATTTTCAGTAAAGGTTCTGTTAAGCTCTGTAACAAAAGAGGCTCTTGAAATCTCCTTAGAATCGCTTAATTGACGTACCGCAACAATTAACGATATAAGAACGCCTACCACTTCAACAATAGAAATAGCCATAGAAATAACAGTATCATCAGACAATCCCAACAATGCTTTTACAAAAGATGATATAGTTATTATAAGTGCTATAACCACTAAAAAGACAAAAACAACAAGTACTCCCTTTTTATAATTATATTTCATTTTAACGCTCCCTATGTATTTAAAATATCTCTTATAATTTTATTATATATTGGTTCTCAACTTTTGTCAATTAAGCAAAAAAAGCATCGGAAAAGCTTTTCCGATGCTTTAAAATTATTCGCAATCACAATGACAACCGCAGTCGCAATCATCATCGCACTCTTCAAATCCTATCTCAATTTTCTCATTGCAGAAAGGACATTCAACCTTTGCATTTTCTATATCTTCTTCAGTTAGAAAAATGCTCTCTTTACAGGTGGGACAAATAACGGAATATTCCTCGTCATCAAAATCCTCATCGTCGCAATCACAATCACAATCGCAATCACAGTCATCCTCACCGTAAACTGTTTGCTCTAATTCGCCTAAATCTTCATCAAGCTCTTCAACGTATGCGTGAAGCTCTTCATAATCAGCATCCAAAGTATCCACCTCATCTGCCAACTGTGCAAAAGCATCTACAAGGGCTAAAAGAAGCTTTCCTTCTTTACTGTCTGCACTGATATCAAGACCTTCTGCAAGACCTTTTAAGTATCCTGCTTTTTCAGTGATATTCATTTTTATCCTCCGTTCATTTAATTTCTGCTAATAACTATTTTATGTTAAAAAGCAAAAATTATGCTCTTTCCATATATTCGCCTGTTCTTGTATCAACTCTGATGACCTCGTTCTGGTTGATGAACAACGGAACTTTTATTGTAGCACCTGTTTCCAAGGTTGCGGGTTTTGTTGCTCCCTGAGCTGTATCACCCTTAAAGCCGGGCTCTGTTTCTGTAATTTCAAGCTCAACAAATAGAGGAGGCTCTACTCCGAAAACATTTCCCTTATAGGAAAGAACCTTACATTCCATATTTTCTTTAACAAACTTGAAGTTATCGCTCAAAGTATCCTCATTGATCGGAATCTGCTCATAAGTTTCCAAATCCATAAAGTAATAAAGATTTCCATCATTATAAAGATACTGCATATCTTTTCTTTCAATATATGCATTTTCAAATTTATCGGTAGGGTTAAAGGTTTTTTCAACAACTGCTCCTGAAATAACATTTTTAATTTTTGTTCTTACAAAAGCTGCTCCCTTACCGGGCTTAACGTGCTGGAATTCTATAATCTGATATACGTTTCCATCCATTTCAAAAGTTACGCCGTTTCTAAAATCGCCTGCTGTTACCATTTTTCAATTTCCCCTTTTAAGTATATATACGATTATTCTACTATATTTCCAAATAAAAAGCAAGCAAAATTTTATATGTTTGCATATATTCTCCATTTTACGTTAAAAATACTGTTAAAATCCAATGTTCAAAGGGGCTCTGTTATGATAAAAGGCGTTTATAAAAATATTGTTATTATAAAAAATCCGAAAAGTGATATTATCGAAGAAGCCATATTTATTGTTAAACCCTCTATAAAACACAGCAAAAACAGCGATATTTTAAAAGAAGCAGTCCGACTTTTAAAAAACAACACAGAAGAGGAAAAATTAAAGAAATGGACAACAAAAAATAAATTTGAGTCTTAAAGTGAACATTGTGCCGTTCTGTCCTCTTTTATTACAAGACCGCTTAAATGTGCTAAAAGGACTCCGTAATTTGTCATAGGTATATTTTGATTTTTTGCACGTTGTATTCTTGACATTATATATTTTCTATTGAACATACAGCCGCCGCATTGAATTATCAAATCGTACTCACTTAAATCCTGAGGAAAATCGGTGCCTCCGACTATATCTATTTTCAAATTCTGTCCAAATCTTTTTCTTAAAAGCTTTGGGATTTTTTCACGTCCTATATCCTCCGAAAGAGGCGCGTGTGTGCAACATTCAGCTATGAGAATTTTAGAATTTTCATTTAAGCCTTCCACTGCCTTTGCACCCTCGAAATAGTAAGGCAAATCCCCTTTATATGCCGCAAAAAGCACTGAAAAAGATGTTAAAACAGTTTCCTTTGGCTTTAATTCGTATACACTTTTAAAAACCTGTGAATCTGTAATTATAAGCTTTGGAGGCTGTTTAAGAGTATCAAGAGCCTGATTTAATTTATCCAATGTAACGCTTATAACAACACATTTTTTATCAAGCAAATCTCTTGTAGTCTGCACCTGTGGCAAAATAAGTCTTCCTTTAGGCGCCTGTATATCCTGCGGCATTACAAGAAGCACAGTATCCCCTTCCTTTGCCAAAGCTCCCGTTATGCTTGGCATTTCAAAATCCTCAGGCAAAAGCCTTATAAGCTCTTGTTTTAGCTCTTCAATGCCCTTTTTGTGTAAAGCACTTACCTCTATTGGCTTAATTGATGTCTTTTCCTCTATTATTTCAGCAAGTCTTTGAGGCGCTTCAACAACATCTGTTTTTCCTATAACTGCTACAATGGGAGTTTTTCTTTGCTTGAAGCTTTCTATCCACAAAAGCTCCTTTTCTATTTCATAATCTGAAAAAACAACTACGGCAATATCTGTTTTTTCCGCTGCCTCTTTTGTCTTTTCAACTCTTATTTGTCCCAATTCTCCCACATCGTCAAAGCCTGCAGTATCAATCAATACGCAAGCTCCCAAGCCGTTTATCTCCATAGCCTTATATACAGGGTCGGTTGTTGTGCCCGCAGTATCCGAAACAATGGACACCTCCTGTCCTGTAAAAGCATTTATAAGCGAAGATTTTCCGCTGTTTCTTTTACCGAAAAAGCCTATATGAAGCCTTGAAGCATTTGGTGTTTCATTTAATGACTTTGTCATACTCTTTTCCTCTTTTAATTAAAATCTGAAATCCCGTATTCCTTTTGTTATTTTTTCAAGATTTTCACGGGCAATATCAAGCACCTTTTCATTAGGTATTTTTAAAAGCTCTGCTGCAATAAGCTTTTCGCCGTATTTACGTGTTTCCTCCGAAGCGTAGTCCTCTAAATACTCCTTCAATGTCATAAGTGCATTAGGCTGACAGCAATTTGCTATCTGTCCCGATTTTACAAGCTGCATAAAACGGTCTCCCGTTCTGCCTTCACGGTAACAAGCGGTGCAAAAGCTTGGAATATATCCTAATTTTAAAAGCCAGCCTACAACCTCGTCCAAGGTTCTTGTATCACTTATATCAAACTGTGCAGAGTTAGTGTCCTCAGGCTCAGGCTCTACATATCCGCCGACACTTGTCCTTGAGCCTCCGCTTATCTGAGTAACTCCCAATTTAAGAACTCTTTCTCTTGATGCCTTTGATTCACGGGTTGAAATAATCATTCCTGTATAAGGAACTGCTATACGGATTATTGCCACTATTTTTTCAAAAATATCGTCCGAAATAGCGTTTGAAAAATCCTCTTTATTTATATCGTCTGCAGGGCATATTCTGGGTACGCTTATTGTATGAGGGCCTACCCCTTTTGCTGCTTCAAGATGCTCTGCGTGCATAAGAAGGCCTACCAAGTCATAGCGGTACATTTCAAGGCCGAATAAAACTCCTATGCCTACGTCGTCAATTCCGCCATCCATAGCTCTGTCCATAGCTTCGGTATGATATGCGTAATTGCTTTTGGGTCCTGTGGGATGAAGCTCTTCATAAGCTTTTTTGTTATAGGTTTCCTGGAAAAGAATATATGTGCCTATTCCCGCTTCCTTAAGCTTTCTGTAATTTTCAACGGTTGTTGCCGCAATATTTACATTTACTCGGCGTATTGCACCGTTTTTATGCTTTATACTGTAAATTGTTTCTATGCTTTCAAGAATATATTCTATGGGATTTCTCACCGGGTCTTCTCCTGATTCAATTGCAAGACGCTTATGTCCCATATCCTGAAGTGCTATAACTTCCCTTTTTATTTCTTCTTGAGTAAGCTTTTTTCTGGCAATATTTTTGTTGCAGTAATGATACGGACAGTAGGTGCATCCGTTTACGCAATAGTTGGAAAGATAAAGAGGCGCAAACATTACTATTCTTCGTCCGTACAGCTTTTCCTTAATGCTTATTGCAAGCTCTTTTATTTTTTCGTTAGCTTCGGGAATATCGCACTCCAAAAGAACGGCTGCTTCACGGTGAGAAAGACCTTTGCAGTCCTTTGCTCTTTCTATAAGGCCGAAAATAAGCTCTCTGTTTGATTTGTTTTTCTTGGCATATTCGATAGTATCCAATATTTCCTCATGATTTATAAATTCTTCTGCTATGCTTGATTTAACATCGTATTTCATATTTATCCCCCTGTTATTCTTTCCAATCGCCGCGGCCTACGTAAAGCTCACAGCCGATTTTTTTCATTTTTTCATTTAGTTTTTCTTTTCCCTCTGCCGCTTCCTCGTCAGTGGATATTTTACCGTCATACAGACAGTATTTTTTTCTTACCTCCAAAGGCGACAAATTAGGCATTACAACATTTGCTCCAGACAGTATTCCCAATTCTCTGCCATTTGGGGCTATCGTACCTAAAGCGGTAGTTGAAGGCAACAGTACATTTTTAAGCATTATTCTCACAAGACTAAGCAAAAACAGTGTCAATTCAAGACTGCCCTGCTCTCTATCACCAAAAGGTGTATTCTTTTGTGGAATAAACGGGCCTATGCCTACCATATGCGGCTTAAAGCTTTGTATAAACTCCAAATCCTTTGCTAAAGTTTCTTCACTTTGAAAGGGTGAGCCCACCATAAAGCCGCAGCCTGTCTGATATCCTATTTCCTTTAAATTTTCAAGACATTCCATACGGCTTTCAAGAGTTGTGTTTTTGGGATGAAGCTTACTGTAATGAATACTGTCTGCCGTTTCGTGCCTTAAAAGATATCTGTCAGCCCCTGCATCAAACCATTGTTTGTATTCTTCTCTGTTTCTTTCCCCTAAGGAAAGCGTTACTGCACAGTCGGAAAAGTCTTTTTTTATTTGTTTTATAATTTCCGTAACTCTGTCCTGTGTAAAATACATATCCTCTCCGCCTTGTAATACAAAGCTTCGGAAACCTAATTCATATCCTAAAGTGCAACACTTTAAAATTTCCTCCTGTGTCAATCTGTAACGTTGAGCACAGGTATTACTTTTTCTTATACCACAGTAAAGGCAATCCCTTTTACAGTAGCTTGAAACCTCAATAAGACCTCTGATATAAATTTTATTGCCGAAAATCTCTTTTCGTATTGTGTTTGCAAGCTCTCTTGAATAAAGAGCTGTTTCTCCGTTATAGTTTTTTAAAAGCTCAATATATTCATTTCTTTCAAGAGCGCCGTCTTTATATAGCTTATCAATTAATCTTTTCATATCTTTGAATACATTGTTTTAACAGTTACGTCGGGAAGCATTCCGATTTTGCCGCTCAATGCTCCTATTGTATCGTTGGGCGCATCTAAAACAATGCTTATTATTGAAACCCCCTTTTCTCTGTAAGGGATACCCATTCTCCCCACAATATATTCGCCGAACTGATGAAGCAACTCATTTAACTGATTTGCAGAATTGTTGTTATAAACAAGTATAGATATCACAGCTATTCTTTTCTCCATACTGACACTCCTTTTTAAAATAAGACAAAAAACCTCTCCGCAACAAGTGCAGAGAGGTCAAAACCACGCTTAAAAGATATTTTAAAATAAACATCTCAAATATATTCTCTGCCCTCATTCTCGGAAACGCCCTTGAAATAGGTACAAATCTTTTTAATTTATGCTCTAAATTGGGTTTTACCCCTCTTTATTGCATCTTCAGTATATCATTCTTTTATTTTCTTGTCAATTAATTTTAACATTATTTAACCGTCAGTTGAAACAGCCCGGACCATATGTTATGTTCTTTTTTCTGTATTTTCTCAATATAATCTCCCCACTCTGTAAAGTTAATTCCCACATAGTAATTCCCTTTAGAAAGGCTTGAAAGTTGAGAAATATCCGAGAACTTTTTTTGTTCTGTTTCTCCTTTTTCATCTATCAAATACACCGTAACATTTTCGAGCTCAACATTATTTTCAAAGGATATACTTATATCTTCTTCGTAAGCAAGCTTTGGAATTTTTCTATCATTTATGAGCTCTTTCAAACGTTCTACCGAAAAAAATGCATCCCCATACTGAAAGTCAATTGCATCCTCATGGTCTACCCATTCTGCAGTGGAAAGAACTTGCATATAAGGGCCTATAGTTTTACCGCCTGCTGTAACTTTTATAAGTGAATTTTTATAATCAGCAGAAGATACATCGCTATTATTACAGCCTGAAAATATCAAAGTACAAAAGATTGCCAAAATGATTATTGCTATTATTTTTTTCATAATAAAACCTCCAATCGTAATTGCCAATAAACTCTAAACTTAAAATTTATCCCCTTACTGCCATTGAATGTTTTTGCAATAATATTGTATCCTTCTTTTATTTTCTTGTCAATATCAAGAAGATGCCGAATTGCTTAAAATAAGGCTTACGTTTTGTTGCAGTTCTTGTGTAAAGTTGTACTGCTTTACAATTCCAAAAACTCCTGCTGCTATCAGCAAAACGCCTACAAAGCCCAAAGAAAGTAATATTCCCAATGCGATTGCTATCATTTTAAAAATCCAGTCCTTATGCTTTACACTTATTGTCAATATATTTCCTTTTTTTATCATACTCAGCTCTGCGCAAAGGCTTAAGCCGACATATTTTACATAGCTATCCTTACCTTTGGAAATTTCAATACAGGTATTATCGCCCATACTTAAAGGAATTACATTGTATCCGTGAAGCTGATAATTCTGCGCTATTTTACCTATCAATTGGTCTAAATTAAAATTGTCCGATACTTTAAATGCTATTGCCATATATGCTTCACCGCCCTACATTGCCAAAAAGCTTAAAATAAGAGATACAGCGCTTTGCAAATCGTCAAGACTTATAATTTCGCTTTCGGGAGAGCATTTTTTAACGGGATATCCCACTCCGCAGGTAATAACACCGCTTCCTGATTTATATATATCCCCTGCCTGAGAAATATTGTCGGAAGCCTCCAGCTGATACGGGATTTCTTTAGTTTTTGCAATAGAAACAAGCTTATCAACAATTTCAGACTGGCATATTACGCCCTTATCTCTGACCTTGATGCAAGCACCCTTTGAAACCTCAGCGCCCTCGCAAACACCTTCAACTGTTATTGCAATTTCCGGCTCTACATCAAAAACTGCTGCCTTTACACCCTTATTTGACATATTTTTCTGAGTGGTAAATACTAAATAGGTATCGTAATTAGTTGAAACAAGTCTTTTGATAACCTCAGTAAGAATCAATATTCCGATTTTATTGTCCATACCGCTGCCGACAATTTTATTGTTTTCAAGCTTTACCAATTTGTTATATATTACTCCAAAAGCGCCTGCAGATATTTTCTTTTCTGCCTCTTGTCTGCTTTCGCAGCCTATTTCTATATACATTTGGCGTGCGTTTTCCGCTTTTTTATCTGCACATATGATTCCGCTTACGCCGTTTTGGAAAATTACTCTGCAGCCAACTAAAAGCTCCTGCTGAGTATTTCCTATATAAGAAAAACGAAGCTTTCCGCTATCCTCAATATAATTTACCGCTATAGCAGGCTCATCCATATTTGCTGTAAGCATAAGCCTTTTTCCGTTACCTGCTTTTCTTATTATAAGATTTCCCAATTTATCAATATACTGTTTATCACTGTATTGAACAGTATTTTTTTCAATAAGCTCACAGAGCATTGATTCACTTCCACAGGGGGAAGGAGTTTTTAATAATTCCTGCAATAATTCCGACAATTATATCAGCCTTCTTTTTATTTTTTTGTTTTTGCCTGCATAGCTATTTCTGCATTTTGTATCAGATTAAACAGTGATGCCGCAAAGCTTGGGTATTTCTCCTCTATTTGAGATTGGTTTAAAGCAAAGTCCTCTTCATTTACACGAACAGGCTTAACCTTTACGCTTTTTGATTCTCTTGTCAATGCCTTAAGACGTACATCGCTCTTAATAAGTGCGGCATTGGCAAGCTCTCTGTAGCAATCCTTTTCAGCAGCAAAAAGACTGTCCGGATTTGTTTTATTAAGCTCGTATATACTGCGAAATGATTTATATACAGCAATCATAATCTGATTGGAGGCTTCCATTGTTAAATCCTTGCTTTTGGCTGTGCTTAACAGGTCAAAAAGCACATTCATTGAATTTATTATAAGTCTTTTGTTAAGTACGGGAAGCATTGAGCCTTTAAAAACATTTTCTTTTCCCATTGCATTTTCATCGGGCAAATCCTGCACATCAATAACTGCACCGTGTCTGTCAGGAGTACGGCCTAAAAGGTAATCGGTAGACACGTTATAAAATATTGCAGCTTTAACCAAAAAATCCAATCCGCACTCTCTTATTCCCTTTTCATAATGCGATAAAAGAGCTTGAGAAACCTTAAGCTCCTGAGCTACCGCCTTTTGACTTAAGCCTCTTTCTTTTCTCAGTAATGTTATTATTCTCGGAAATTCGTTAATCATTTCGTACACCCTTTATTTTTTCTTTCTTTTTTGGCCATTAGCTTTCTTAAATTACCTGCAATTATTATGGCTATAAGCATAAGAACAAAAAGTATTATAACAAACCACATTGCCCTTCCTATTCCCATAAAGGTTATGGCTATTGCACAGATACAAAGGCAAAGCGTAAACATATATAAAATTAAAACAACCTGTTTTTGTGTAAGTCCGAAATCAATAAGTCTGTGATGTATATGGTTTCTGTCCGCCGCCATCGGACTTTGTCCTGCTCTTATTCTGCGGATTATTGCATAGGTTGTGTCAAAAATCGGCAAAGCCAACAACAAAAACGGCACTGCAAAGGAAACAATAAGATACGAGCCAAAAAGTCCCTGAATAGAAACACAAGCAAGCATAAAGCCTAAAAACGTTGCTCCCGTATCACCCATAAAAATCTTTGCAGGATTGAAATTAAAAGGAATAAAGCCTATGCACGCACCGGAAAGTGCCGCAGCAAGCAAAGCCATTTCAACGTTTCTTGTAAAAAGCATAATTATTACCATTGAAACCGTTGATATTCCCGATATTCCTGCCGCCAAGCCGTCAAGTCCGTCTATAAAATTAACTGCATTCGTTATTCCTACTATCCAGAAAATCGTAAAGATTATAGATAACCAGCCTATAGGTATATAAACGTTTGGCGCAAAATTCCTTAAATTTTCGAATATATCTATTCTCATTCCGCAAAATACGGGAATTGCCGCCGCTATAATCTGTATAACAAACTTTATTCCTGCTTTCAACGGCGTAATATCGTCAATTATTCCTAAAATAATTATAATTGACGCTCCTGCCAGAATTCCTACCAATTTTAATGACAGATTGAGATAATGAGATGAAGCAAGATAAAAGCCTATACTTACTATAAACCCTGCAAAAACACCTAAGCCGCCCAATCTCGCAATAGGAACAGAATGCATTCGGCGCTCATCTCTTGGGATATCTACTGCGCCTATTTTAAAAGCAAAAATTCTCACTGCCGGAGTTACAAAAAATACAAATGCAGCAGCTATAAAAAATGCACCGGCTATTAAAACATAATGAACTAAACTCATATTAAGGAGCAGGCTTATGTTTGAAACCTACCTGCTTCCCACCTTTCGTTTTTGTCTATCTTTTAGGCATAAAGCCTACTTTTTTGTATACCTTTGAAAGAGTTTTGGAAGCTACATATGCCGCAGTATCTGCACTCTTTGTGTAAATTTCTTTTAAGTAATCCTTATTCTTCATAAGCTGTTCGTATTTTTCTCTTACAGGCGCAAGCTCTGCATCAACCGCTTCGCCTACAGCCATTTTAAAGTCACCGTAGCCCTTGCCCTCAAACTCTTTTTCTATCTCTTCAAAGCTTTTTGAAGTAACGGCACTGTATATTGACATAAGGTTGTTTATTCCGTCTTTGTTTTCGCCATATCTTACAACAGTTTCACTGTCGGTAACAGCACGCTTGAACTTTCTTAAAACATCATCTTTTTTATCAAGAATTGCAACGTAGGAATTTGCATTTTCATCTGACTTGGACATTTTCTTCGAGGGCTCCTGTAAGGACATAACCTTTGCGCCCACTTTCGCAACATAGCCCTCAGGGATTTTGAAAACATCTCCGTAAATTCCGTTAAAACGTGTTGCTATATCCCTTGCTAACTCTAAATGCTGAGTCTGGTCCTTTCCAACAGGAACAAGGTCTGTCTGATAAAGCAGAATATCCGCCGCCATAAGAGAGGGATATGTGAAAAGTCCCGCATTGATGTTATTTTCATTTTTGGCTGATTTATCCTTGAACTGTGTCATTCTTGACAGCTCACCGAACATAGTATAGCAGTTAAGAATCCAAGCAAGCTCTGCGTGTGCAGAAACGTGGGATTGGAAAAACAAAAGATTTTTTTCAGGGTCAATTCCGCAAGCAAGCAAAAGAGCAAGCAGAGAAAGACTGTTATTTCTGAGCTCTGCAGGCACCTGACGCACTGTTATTGCATGCAAATCAGCAACACAATAAATACAGTTATATTTATCCTGCAAATCCACCCAGTTTTTAACGGCTCCCAAATAGTTGCCTAATGTTAAAGTTCCGGAGGGCTGTATTCCGGAAAATATTATTTTCTTCTCTTCCATAAAAAACAAAACCTTTCTTAAGCGAGTATATCCTTTAGTGTATTTCCCAAAATCTCCATACCTCTTACTATCTGCTCATCGGAAGGAGTTGAGAAATTGATGCGGAAGCTGTTACAGGGAATATCAGGGTCTGTTAAAAATGCTACTCCCGGAACAATGGCAAGCTTTCTCTCTATACAAAGGCTTGCAAGCTTCATTATATCTGTACCTTCGGGGGCTGTGCACCATACAAAAAGGCCTCCCTCAGGACGTGTAAAGCTTACCTCTTTAGGAAAATGTTTTTCTGCACCGTCAAGCATAAGTCCGAGCTTACGGCGATAGATACTGCGAATTTTTTCAACGTGCTCATCAAGGCTGTATCTTGTTAAAAATTCGGCAGCTATCATTTGGAAAAACTGATTTGTATGCACGTCGTTTGCCTGCTTACAAACTACTATTTTAGAAACTATCTCAGAAGGTGCACATACAAAGCCCAAACGAATTCCCGACGACAAAATTTTAGAATAGGAGCCGCAGTAAATTACTCTTCCGTCCTCATCCATTGATTTGATTGTGGGAATATCTTCCCCTGTATATCTTAGCTCTCCGTAAGGATTATCCTCAAGGATAAAAACATTATATTTTCTTGCAAGCTCATAAATTCCTTTGCGCTTCTCAAGAGATGTAGTTATTCCGCTTGGATTGTGGAAGGTGGGGATAGTATAAATAAACTTTACATTTTTATTTGTTTTTAAAGCTTCTTCAAGCTTTTCGAGATTTATTCCGTCGCTTTCAAGCTCTACTCCGCAAAGCTTTACATTGTATGAACGAAAAGCATTGAGAGAACCTATAAAGGAAGGATTTTCGCATATTACGGTATCTCCTTCGTTGCAAAGCACTTTACAGGTAAGGTCAATTCCCTGCTGACCTCCGGAAACGATAATTGTACTGTCAAAATCTTTTCCTATATTGAACTTACTTTTTAATCTTTCGGCAGTTATTTCTCTCAAGGGAGTATGTCCCTCTGTAATTCCGTACTGCAACGCCTTTGAATAGTCCTTTTCAAAAATCTCCGCTGCTATCTGAGCCATCTCGGAAACAGGAAAGGACTCAACTGCAGGATTTCCCGCAGAAAGCGGGATAACATCGGGGTTTGAACCGTGTTTTAATATCTCTCTTATCATAGAGGGCTTCAAGCCCGAAACCTTGTCTGAAAAAATATATTCCATTTGTCACCCTTCTTTATTTTTCAAAGGTAAAAATCAATACAAAAAGTTATCAAATACCCTTTTAAATTTTATTTACACCTTTAAAGATAATACAGAGAGTATAACACAAATATAAACCCTTGACAAGTGTTATTTTTCATTTTATAATGAAAATCAGACTTTTATTATTTATTAAACTATGAAAGGAATACGGCACAAATGATAAGAACCCGTTTTGCACCGAGCCCTACCGGCTATATGCACGTAGGAAATCTCAGAACTGCTCTTTACGCCTATCTTTTGGCAAAAAAAGACGGCGGTAAATTTATATTGAGAATTGAGGATACCGACCAGGAAAGATATGTTGAAGGCGCTGTTGATATTATTTACAACACTTTAAAGCAAACAGGTCTTATCCACGACGAAGGACCCGATATAGGCGGTGATTTCGGCCCTTATATCCAGAGTGAAAGAAGAGATTTATATCTCAAATACGCTCAGGAGCTTGTTGAAAAGGGCGGCGCTTATTACTGCTTTTGTGATAAGGAACGTCTTGACGAGCTTAAGGCTATTCACGAGGCAAGCAAGGTGCCTCATAAATACGACGGTCACTGTTCAAGACTTTCAAAAGAAGAAGTTGAAGAAAAGCTTAAGAGCGGTATTCCTTATGTAATACGTCAAAAAATTCCTCAGGAGGGTGAAACCTCCTTTTATGACGAGGTTTACGGCACAATTTCTGCGCCCAACTCCACTCTTGATGACAATATTTTAATTAAATCAGACGGCTTGCCCACCTACAATTTTGCAAATGTAATAGACGATCATCTTATGGGCATTACCCACATTGTAAGAGGAAGCGAATACCTATCCTCTACACCTAAATACAACTTGCTTTATTCTGCTTTTGGCTGGGATATTCCTAAATATATTCACTGCCCTCCCGTTATGAAAAATGCCACCGAAAAGCTTTCAAAAAGAAACGGTGATGCTTCCTACGGCGACCTTATTGAGAAGGGTTATTTAAAAGAGGCTGTACTCAACTATATTGCCCTTTTAGGCTGGAGTCCCGGAGGCGAAAAGGAAATCTTCACTCTTGAAGAATTAGTTGAAGCTTTTGACACAAAGGGAATTTCCAAGTCCCCTGCTATTTTCGACACTGAAAAGCTTAACTGGCTCAATGCCGAATATCTCAGAAGAATGTCTCTTGACGAGTTTTTAGAGCACGCAAAGCCTTATATTTTGCAAACAGTAAAAACAAAGAGCGACCTTACTCAGATTGCCGAGCTTTTACAGCCAAGAACTGTATTGCTTACAGATATTCCCGAGCAGGTTGATTTTATTGACGCTCTTCCAGAATACGATATTGAGCTTTATACTCACAAGAAAATGAAAACAAATTCCGAAAATTCTTTACCTGCACTTAAAGAGGCGTTGGTAGCTCTTGAGGCTGTAAACGAATGGACAATGGACAATATTCACGGTGCTCTCTTTGGCATAGTTGAAAAAATGGGCGTTAAAAACGGACAAATTCTCTGGCCTGTAAGAGTTGCTGTTTCTGGAAAATCCTTTACTCCCGGCGGTGCTGTTGAGCTTGCTTTTATTTTAGGCAAGGAGCAAACTATCGACAGAATTAAAGTGGGCATCGAAAAGCTTTCTGCGGCGTTATGAGAGAATTTATAATAAATCAGAATGACAGTGAACAACGGCTCGACAAGTTTCTTTTAAAGGCTTGTCGGGCTTTGCCTGTTTCTATGCTTTGTAAGGCGGTACGAAACAAGGATATAAAGGTAAATGGAAAGCGCACTCAGATAAACTACCGTCTTCAAGAAAACGATGTTGTAAGGGTATATCTTAACGACAGCTTTTTTGAAGAAGATACCCGTGATTTTACCTGTGTAACTCCCGATATAGACATAATTTACGAGGACTCAAATATAATACTTGTAAACAAGAAAAGCGGTATGCTTTGCCATGAGGACGAAAAGGAAAAGGTAAACACTCTTATAAATCATATTTGCGCTTATTTATACAAAAAGGGAGAATTTAATCCCAAGGACGAAAATTCCTTTACTCCTGCCCTATGCAACCGTATAGACAGAAACACAAGCGGAATAGTAATTGCCGCTAAAAATGCCGTTTCTTTGCGTATTCTCAACGAAAAAATCAAAAACAGAGAGCTTACAAAGAAATATCTTTGTCTTGCAGTGGGTAGCTTTGAGAAAAAAAGCGGAACCTTGACTGATTATCTTGTTAAAAATCAAGACCAAAACAGAGTATATCTTTCAAAAACTTATGAACAGGGCTCTAAAACCGCTGTACTTAAATATTGGGTCAAGGACGAAAAAAACGGACTTTCTTTACTTGAAATTGACCTTATAACCGGACGGACACATCAGATCCGAGCTCATTTCGCTAACAGAGGCCACCA
>SVMS01000026.1 GCA_015067255.1 Oscillospiraceae bacterium | reverse complement strand
AATTCGCAGGCTTGCACTTTAAACTCCCTTGTGTAATTCACTTTCTTTTTCATCCTGTTCACTCTCCTGAAAATATTTTACCAACATTTTCACTCTTTGAACAGTCCTTTTTCACTATACAACTTTCTTCTGTTCACTCTTCACTTTTATCTTTTCACTCATCGAAGTTTTGCATCTTATATGCTATAAACTTCGATGATGCAATGTTGATTTTGTAACACAAAATCAGCAAGTAAGAAGTAAGAGTTAAGAGTGAAAAAGTAAGGAGTGCCTACGGCACGAAATTAAAATAAGGTCGGCACAGCCGACACTTTAATTATTCATTAAAAAACCAAACGATAGCGAATTGATATCGTTTGGTTTCATTTTTTATTTGTTCTGCCTGCTAAATAATCTAAGCTGACATTATAATATTCCGCTAACAAAATAGCTATATTTAAAGGGATTTCTCTTTCACCCGACTCATAGCGCACATATGTCGTTTTGTGCATATGAATAATTTTGGCAATTTGTGCTTGAGTTAAGTCATTATCCTCACGCAAATCCCTTATTCTGCTGTACGCCATACCCTCACCCCTTTGCACTTTTATTGACATTTTACACCGAATAATATAGAATGTCAATAGTACACCATACGGTGTATTTATTGTTGTATACAAATAACAATATTTTAACAAATGACGTTGACAGTATCACAGTATCGTAATATACTATATAATATTGCTATAAACGAGGTGTGCCTACGGCACGAAATTAAAATAAGGTCGGCTTTGCCGACACCTTAATTATTCACTATTCATTATTCATCATTCATTATTCATTGTTTACGACATCTATGCCGTAAACTTCGGAAAGGATATTTTATGTTTAATCTTTTAAAGACTGAAGGAACTGCAAGACGTGGTGAATTTCATACAGTGCACGGGACTGTGCAAACCCCTGTTTTTATGAACGTGGGCACCTGTGCGGCAATCAAGGGCGGTCTTTCTGCTCTTGATTTAAAGGAGCTTAAATGTCAGGTTGAGCTGTCCAATACATATCATCTTCACGTGCGTCCGGGAGACGATGTGATAAGAGATATGGGTGGACTTCATAAATTTATGAATTGGGACAGACCTATTCTCACCGACAGCGGCGGTTTTCAGGTTTTCTCACTTGCAAAGCTTCGCAAAATTTCCGAAGAGGGCGTTGATTTTCAATGCCACGTTGACGGACACCGTATTTTTATGGGTCCTAAGGAAAGTATGCAAATTCAGTCAAATTTAGGCTCTACAATAGCAATGGCATTTGATGAATGTATTGAAAATCCCGCTGAATATTCCTATACAAAGGCTTCCTGCGAGCGCACTTACAGATGGCTTAAAATCTGCAAGGACGAAATGGCAAGACTTAACAGTCTTGAGCATACAATAAATAAAAATCAGCTTCTTTTTGGAATCAATCAGGGAAGCACCTATAAGGATTTAAGAATTGAGCATATGAAGAAAATATCAGAGCTTGATTTGCCCGGATATGCAATAGGCGGTCTTGCCGTAGGTGATACCACTGAACAGATGTATACCACTATTGAAAATGTTGAGCCTTATATGCCCAAAAACAAGCCCCGCTATCTTATGGGCGTAGGCACTCCCGCCAACATAATAGAGGGAGTTGCAAGGGGAATTGACTTTTTTGACTGCGTAATGCCCTCAAGAAACGCCCGCCACGGACATATGTTTACAAGCGTGGGAATAATAAATCTGCTCAATAAAAAATATGAGCGTGACGACTCCCCCATTGACCCGAATTGTGACTGTCCCACCTGCAGAAATTTCTCAAAGGCATATCTCCGCCACCTTTTCAAAGCTCAGGAAATACTTGCCAACCGTCTTGCCGTAATTCACAACATATATTTTTACAATTCTCTCACAGAGGATATACGAAACGCTCTTGACAACGGAAGCTTTGAAAAATTCCGTGCTGAAAAAACAGTGCTTTACAGCACAAGAATTTAGTTAATAAATAAATTTTCAAAAAAGATATTGCTTTATTTTAAAAAAACATATATAATAATACTGTTATGGGAAATATTATCTTTTTCTCAAAGTAAAAATCATAGATAAGGATGTTGTAAATGAAATTTTCAAAAAGCAAGGCTCGCATTATTGCAGTAGTTGCATTACTCTGCGTAGTGATAGCTGTTTTTGCTTCTTGTCAGTCAGGCATAGGCCCTGCTAACCCCTTTGATACAGATAAGGGAACAACCACTCAGACCACTACTCAGACAGATACTAATGCTGCAACTAATGATGCACAGGGAGTTACCTCCGAAGGTGCGGCTAATGTTCCTGCAGGAGCAGGCATTATTTCAATGCTCAGCTCTTTAGCTCTTCCTATCCTTCTTCTTGTTGCTTTATACTTCATTATGATAAGACCTCAGAAGAAAAAGGAAAAAGAAACAGCTAAAATGAGAAACGAGCTACAAATCGGCGACGAGGTTACTACTATCGGCGGAATTATAGGCAGAGTTGTTCAGATTAAGGACCAAGACCAGATAGTTCTTGAAACAGGTGCTGATAAGAATAAAATCCGTATCAAGCGTTGGGCTATTCAAGAGAAAAATACTATTTCTGACTAATTTATAATAATATTTTTATATCCCTTTGCATAGGTTTTAATGTGGGGGGATTATAATGGAAAGAACATCAGGCAAGGAAATAAGAAAAGGTTGGGGTTTGCCCTATAATATTATTTTAGGCGGACTTATCGGTGCTGCAATTTCTGTGTTGCTTTCGGTTATTTTTGCCGTAATTTTAGCAACAACCTCAATAGCTGACAGCAGTATTTCTGTTTTTGCTCTTATATGCGCTGTTGCAGGTGCTTTTGTCGGCGGTTTTATAAGCGCAAACCGAATTAAAAAGAACGGCCTTGTCTCAGGTCTCTTAGCTTGCGTTGTATTTCTTTTTATTATGTTTTCAGTTAAAACAATGTTGACCGGCTTTTCAAATATCAGTATGTCAGCATTGATATATATTGCAATTTCGTTGATAGCCTCAAGCGTCGGCGGTATATTTGCAGTTAACAGAAAAAGAAAGTAGGAGAATTTAAAATGAAACACATCAAAACAATAAGCTCTAAAAATCTTAAGGCTACAGCTTGCAAGGGTGGCTGCGGTGAGTGCCAGACTTCCTGCCAGTCAGCTTGTAAAACATCCTGCACTGTTGCAAATCAGAAGTGCGAGAAATAATTATCACAAGACAAAAAGAGGCTGTAAAATCGAGAGTTTTCACAGCCTCTTTTTAACGTATTGCAGGAATAGGAAAATCAAGCAGAATCTGTCAATTTCGCACCGACAAAATTTTGTCGGTGGTTACCCGACGGCGTACAGAGGTACTCCGAGGGCGAAATTGACAGATAGCATAAAACACTTTTTTATGCGCTCTGCGCTTTTTTTACATTCCTTTTATCAAAGGTAGGTTTAAATTTTTATGATACATATGTATAAAATGAACGGTTTCAATATCGTTATGGATATAAACAGCGGTGCAATTCATTTGCTTGACGATACAAGCTATGAGCTTTTAGAAAAATTCAGCGACGGACTTCCCGAAAAGCTCCCTGCGGATTTTGACGAAAAATATACACAGGCTTTTGAAGAGCTGACAGAGCTTAAAGAAGAGGGTCTTTTATTTTCAGAGGATTTTATTCTTGAAAATCTTTCAGAGTATACTGAAAATGCGCCTATAAAGGCTCTTTGTCTGCACGTTGCTCACGACTGTAATCTTCGCTGTGATTACTGCTTTGCGGCAAAGGGTGATTTCAAAACAGGCCGTTGCCTTATGGATTTTGAAACAGGAAAAAAGGCTATTGATTTTGTTATTGAACATTCAGGCACAAGAAAAAATATAGAGGTTGACTTTTTCGGCGGAGAGCCTCTTATGAATTTTGATGTTGTTAAACAGATTGTAGACTATACAAGAGGTATAGAAAAACAGCATAACAAGAATTTCCGCTTTACCATTACTACAAATGGCGTACTGCTCAGTGATGATAAAATTGAGTATATAAACAAAGAGATGTCCAATGTTGTTTTATCCTTGGACGGCAGAAAGAGTGTAAATGACAGAATAAGAAAAAGAGTGGACGGAAGCGGCTCTTATGACACAATAGTACCCAAATATAAAAAGCTTGTTGCCACAAGAGGCGACAAGGATTACTATGTAAGGGGCACCTTTACAAGCTATAATCTTGACTTTACCGAGGATATAAGAGCGTTTTTGGATGAAGGCTTTACTCAGCTTTCCATTGAGCCTGCAGTAACTCCCGAAAGTGAGCCCTATGCTCTCAAAAAAGAGCATATTCCCGCAATTTGCGAGGAATATGAAAGACTTGCCAAATTTATTGTAGAAGAGAAGAAAAAGGGCAATAGCTTCAATTTCTTCCACTTTATGATAGACCTTAAAGGCGGTCCCTGTATAATCAAAAGATTAAAGGGCTGCGGCTGCGGTAATGAGTATATTGCCGTTACTCCCGAGGGTGATATTTACCCCTGCCACCAGTTTGTAGGCGGCGACTTTAAAATGGGAAATGTTCATACAAACGAGCTTGATTTAAGCATAAAAAATAAATTTGCCAACGAAAGTATTTATAAAAAAGAGGATTGCAAAACCTGTTTTGCAAAATATTATTGCAGCGGCGGCTGTAATGCAAACAACCATATCTATAACGGCGATATTCTTAAGCCCCTTGAATTTTCCTGTGAATTGGAGAGAAAACGTGTGGAATGTGCCATTATGATACAGGCGGCGGTGATGTCAGAATGAGAAAAATCGGTTTTATCGGCGCAGGAAATATGGCATATGCCATAGCAAAGGGAATAATAAAATCGGGATACGATAAATCCTGTCTTTTTGCTTACGATATAAGCAAGGAAAGAATTGAGCTATTTAAAGGTATGGGAATATCCGCATCGGATATTGCAGAGCTTAAGACTAACTGCGATATACTTTTCCTATGCATTAAGCCTCAGACCTTTGAGCAGGTAATGCCCTCTCTTTCGGGCTTTGACGGACTTACCGTTACAATAGCGGCAGGAATTTCCTGTTCATATATTGCCAAAGCCTTAGGAGAAAACGCAAGAATTATCCGTATAATGCCAAACACTCCTCTGCTTTTGGGCGAAGGTGCTTGCGCCCTTTGTAAAACACAAAGCGTAGCACAAGAGGAAATGGACTTTATTTTTGATATCTTTTCAAAAATGGGCACTGCCGTTATTCTTGACGAGTCCCAAATGAATGAAATTATAGGCGTACACGCAAGCTCTCCTGCCTATATATATCTTTTTGCAAAGTCTGTGGTAAGCTCCGCTGTAAGCCAAGGAATTGACGAAAAAACAGCGTTGGAGCTTATCAGCTCAACTCTTATAGGCGCAGGAAAAATGCTCAAGGGCGAGCAAACTCCCGACGAGCTTATAAAAGCTGTTTCCTCCCCCGGCGGAACAACTCTTGCGGCGCTTAAGGTTTTCGAGGATAAAAAATTTGCAGAAATTATAGACGAGGCTATGAAAGCCTGCACCAAGAGAGCCTACGAGCTTGAAAAATAACAACGTATAGGTGATGTAAAAAAGCACAGAGCGCATAAAACAAGAAAAATAAAGAATAAATAATATGTTTTTTAAAAGTAAAGAGCAAAAAACAATGAAAAAATATCTTTTTGATAAATTCTTTTATTAAATATACGTTTTATGCTATCTGCCAATTTCGCCCTCGGAGTACCACCGTACGCCGTCGGGTAACCGACAACAAATCCTTTGTTGTCGCGAAATTGACATATTCTGTGCATTTTTTCCTATCCCCTACCAAAAGGAGCTGTAAAAAACTTTCGTTTTTTACAGCTCCTTTTTTATGGAGAGTGAAAATTTATATTTTGATTATTTAAACATTATTACTCTCTTAAGATAGAGCAAATCAAAAATATCTATAATTTCATCGCCGTTAAAGTCCGCTTTTGAATTTTCTGTTTCTATATCAAGCAACATATTTCTAAGGAGTATCAAATCGCATACATTCATCTCACCGTCACCGTTCAAATCTTCCGGCTCCGCTTCTTTGGTTTCTGTCCAGATGGGGTTTGAATAAGCAAAACGCACATGCTCCTGAGTAGCGCCTTCTACTTCAATACGGTAGAATTTATTGTTCTCTACGTCTATCTCATAGGAAAGATTTACAACAGACTGCTTTAATGTGCCGTCATCCTCGTAAAGAACTACACGTTCTAATGTATTATAGCCTGCATCGTTATCCTCAGCATTGATGTAACAAGAAACTAAAGTTACCTTTGTAACGTATGACTCCTCGTCTGCCGCTACTATGTTTGCAACAGCCTTGCTTCCCTCTACACCTATATAGGTTTCACCTAACTGCGCATCTCCAATCGTAAAGCGAAGCTGAGGTCCTATTGTGCCGTAAAAGCGTCCGTTTGCCAAAGCATAATAAATGCTTTCTTCGCTCATATCATCAAGTAAAAATACGCTTCGTCCTGTACCGATACCCACAGGCATATGAGCATCAGAGTTGGCAATACCGAAATATTTTTTCTCGCCCTTGATATTAAGACGGTCAAGATATTCAAGTCCCCGTGTTACCGTTTGATTTAATTTGCTTCCATAATTGTTTTTAATATACTCGCCGCCTGTATTTATAACCTCAATACCTGTCAGGTTGGTATTATAAATATCAACATTGGTCGGGTCATAGTTTACGCCTTCAAATGGATATAAAGGATCAAAGGGATGCGCCATAAATGAATAACCGCCGTCTGCCGCTATTGTATCCATTATTGCTTGCCAGCTCTCTACGCTTGTTCCCCAAGAGAAAGACAAATCGCTTGCATACTGAAGCATATGGCCGTGATTTCCTGTCAGCTCTGACATCTTCAAAGCGAAGAAATTATCAAGTCCCGAAGCTTCAAGGTTACTCAATGCCTGATTAACATCAGATTTATCTGCAACAAGTGCATTGTGGTCTGCAGTAATCATAAAGCCAAGACCTTTATTGTAAGCAGATAGGAAATTCTCAGTCAATGTTCTCTTACCGTCACTCTGAGTTGAATGGCTGTGAGAGTCTCCCATATACCAGCCTTTTCCTAATACTGTTACACGTATTGTCTCTTCATATACCAATTCTTCGCCTGCATACACTTTGGCGTTCATCATTGAGATACCGCCCTCTTTTGCAGTAAAGGAAAGGGATTTTTCAACAGATGCGCTTCCTTTAGCTATTGTGTACTCAAGCGCTCCGTTGGGATCTACCACAAAGAAGGAATGATTGAATTTAACTGTTAATTCAGGTAGTGTTGTACCGTTAAGAGCTGTTGCTGTTACAACACCTGTCATTGTATCACCGATGTTAAACTCTGTACCGCTCATTCCGAAATCAATACTGATGTTATTTTTAACATTTTCGGAATATTTAGCATATTTTTCTTCAGACACTACCAAATGGATATAATTTTCAACCATTTGATAAAGAGTTACCTTTGTACATATTCTGTAATCTATAAGCTTTTGGCAAAGCGCACGTGCATCTGCAATTTTTTCTGCCTGTGCTTCATAGTTTTCAGCTGTTACATCTTCTATAAGAGCAATTGCATTTTCTGCTATTACCATCATATCGTGACGTTCTACTGAAGAAAGCTCTACGTAAGCACCCTCGCTTGCCTGAGCTTTAATTTCTATCTTTGTAAGTTTTGCATAATTAACTACTGAAGATGAACGGTCATAGCCTCTGTAAAGAAGACTGATAGTATTAAGTGTATCTCCTAATTCTTCAGCGGCTATATCATATTCAGCCCACTCAGTTCCTGCTAAGTTGGAAAGACGTACAGTTAATCCGTTTGCAAAGCCCGAAGCCTTCATATTTAATACAATATAGCTATAGCTTGCACCGTAAGGAATTGCTATACTGCCGTTTTGAGTGGAAATTGCAAAATCTCCTGCTGACTGTACAGTCGCCTTAAGAGCGTTATTCTGAACTGTCAAGGATGCATTTTCTGTCATCCACGCAGAAGCACTTGCAGGATTTTCAAAGGACATAAGTGTTCCTGTTGTTAATTCATCTACTGCATTTAAGATATGTATATCACTTTCGGTAGGCTTCTGAGCGGTAGTTTTTACTGCCGCAATATGCACGGCACCTTTTTTGTATGCCGATAATTCTTCACCCAGATTTTCTGTGGGGAAGCGTACATCAAGGAATATTTCCTCACTGCCGCACTCTGCCGCATCAGGAAGCTTTACTATGTAGTATATTACGCCTGTGCTATCGGAAACATATCTTATTCCTGTTGTTTCAGCAGTAAGCTTTGTAAAGCTATCACCGTTTATATCAGTTGTTGCGTAGAATGTGAAATTATTAATCGGTGCAGAGTAAGAATTATGATACTGAATAGCTACAGTAGCATAAAGTCCTGCTTCCATTTTATAGTAAACACCGTTAATTTGCTGTGTATATCCAGCAGCCTGCGCATTTGCGGCATAACCGTAAGAAGGAGCATAGTAGCTTCCGAAATAAGCAATTTTCGGTGTACGTACCCAATAAGGATCTACTGCAGGACTGTTAGTCAAAAGCTCACAGTAAGCAATTGCCGCACCGTGCGCCAAGGAATACTGACCTTTAGAAGGTAAATCAAGAACTGCCATTGTTCCGTCTGTCATTGTTTCCACCTCTTGACTGTCACTTGCTGATTCTCTTACATATACTGCGCCAATGTGTAATCCGCCTTTTGCATAAGAGGCTGTTCCTGTACCGTTAAGATATAGGTTTTCTGTGGGGAAGCGTATATCAAAATATACATTATCAGCGCCTGCTTTTTCAGCAGAAGGCATAGGTACTGTATAATAAGCCACATATGTACCCGCATCGGTTACCTCGGGCTCAGAAATCTCATAAGAGGTAAACATTGTCCAGTTTTCTTTATCGGTTGACCAATAAAGCTTAAAGCCTGTATAAGATTCCGTTCCGTATTGAGCGTGGTATTGAACGGAAAACTCTGCTGTAAGCCCTGCTTCTACACGGTAAGTTACACCTGTGTTATTTGTGTAAAAGCTTTCTGACTGAGTGTTAAAAGCATATGCATAGCTGGGAACAATTCCAAAATATTCCGTGTTTGTCTGTCTTATCCAAGCATCAGCGTGATCTTTGTCGTGTGTATTTACAACAGAAAAATCACCGTGTGGCTCAGCAAAAGCGTTTTCCTTGTCAATGTTGATATAAGCAATATCGCCTTCTGTCATAATAGGAAGCTCAGCAGGAGCTTTTGTTCTTACCGCTCCTATATGAAAACCTCCTTCTCCGTAACGAGTTGTATTTGCAGTCAGATTTTCTGTAGGAAATCTTACATCTAAATAAATAGCTTCTGCGCCCGCCTTCTGTGCCGAAGGAAGCTCAACTGTATATGTTACTGTACGATGGTTGCTACTAACTGCATAAGGAGCTGAAATGATAACATCTGTAAGCTGTGTCCAATTTTGCTCGTCTGTTGACCAATAAAGCTTAGCTCCGTTATAGCAATTTACTCCGTAGGTGTGATGATACTGAATGGAAACCTCTGCAATAAGACCTGCCTCTACACAGTAATATACACCCGTATTACTTGTTGCATAATCTGCCGCTTTCGAATTAAATGCATATCCATAGGTGGGAACTACTCCGAAATGAGATACACCTGAAACTCTCAACCAAGCATTAGCATAGCTGTCATTAGCTATATCTACAACTGTATAATTTCCGTGAGGAGCTGCATAAGCGTTTTCCTGATTTGCATTAAGATAAGCTACTGTGCCGTCTGTCATTATTGCTTTTTTAAAAGTCTTTACAGCGCCGATATGGAAGCCGCCTCTTACGTAAGCTGCCGAATTTGCAGTTAAGCTTTCTGTAGGGAAGCGTACATCTAAGTACACAACATCTGAACCTGCCTGTGCTGCTGAGGGAAGGTCTGCCGAATAAACTACTACACGGTGATTAGCGCTATCATTTGCTTTAATCGGTTCTGTATATTTAGCGTTTGTAAGCTCTGTCCAGTTTTTTTCGTCTGTTGACCAATAAAGCTTAACCTTATTATAGCTGTTGACTCCGTAGGTATGATGATATTGGAAGGAAACCTCTCTGCTGTAAGTCCTGCTTCCATACGGTAATATACACCTGTATTGCTTGTAGCGTAATCTGCCGCCTGAGAATCAAAGCCGTAACCATAAGTAGGTACTGCTCCGAAATGAGATATACCCGAAATTCTCAACCAAGCGTGAGCATAGCTGTCATTAGCTATATCTATAACACTATAGTTACCGTGGGGTGTTGCATAGGCATTTTCCTGATTTGCGTCAAGATAAGAAACTGTGCCGTCTGTCATTGTTGCTTTTTTAAAAGTCTTTACAGCGCCAATATGGAAGCCGCCTCTTACGTAAGCTGCCGAATTTGCAGTTAAGCTTTCTGTAGGGAAGCGTACATCTAAGTACACAACATCTGAACCTGCCTGTGCCTTTGTAGGTAAATCTGCCGAATAAACTATTACACGGTGATTTGCGCTATCGTTTGCTTTAATCGGTTCTGTATATTTAGCGTTTGTAAGCTCTGTCCAGGTCTTTTCATCTGTTGACCAGTAAAGCTTAACTTTATTATAGCTGTTGACTCCGTAGGTGTGATGATATTGGAAGGAAACCTCTGCTGTAAGTCCTGCTTCCATACGGTAATATACACCTGTATTGCTTGTAGCGTAATCTGCCGCCTGAGAATCAAAGCCGTAACCATAAGTAGGTACTGCTCCGAAATGAGATATACCCGAAATTCTCAACCAAGCGTGAGCATAGCTGTCATTAGCTATATCTATAACACTATAGTTACCGTGAGGCGTTGCATAAGCGTTTTCTTGATTGCTGTTAAGATAAGCTACTGTTCCGTCTGTCATTGTTGCGGCAGTGCTGTCTGCCTGTACCGAAAGGCTTCCTGACATCATTGTCAAAAGCAAAGTACAAGCGCAAATTAACGCCAATCCCTTCTTAATTTTCATTTGACTTTCTTTCCTTTCTTCTTATTAATATTTAAATTTGGCTTTACAAATTTATGTTTATATGATACAATATTTTAGAAAAACATTGCCATAAAAATAGTATTTTGTACTATTTTACTTTTCTATAAATGAGGTGGTAGCCATATGAACAAGCTATTCTCTATTTATAATCTTTCCGAATTTAAGGATAGCGGGCTGTATAGTATAGGTCATAAAAACCAATTGCGTACAGATAAACGGCTTTTTCGCAGAAAATACGTCAAAAGCTTTACCTTCAGCGCAGTTACAAAGGGTGTGGAATACTATCTCGTTGACGAAAATTATAAAGAAGTCCACGCCGGAGAAATACTTATAATTCCCCCAAATATTGAATATGAAAGCTTCTATCCCTATCAGACACCGTCAGAATGTTATTTTTGGCGCTTAGACGTAACACATAAAGAGCTGTTTGGATTATCCGAAAAAAATACCAAAACGCTTATTGATAATTTATTTAACATAAATGAAAATATAATTCCCTCTTCCTCCACCTGTATCAAGCTTTGTAAAAAACTATTCGATTTAATAAGCTCAAATCCCAATCCGAATGATGCTGTATCCAATTTAAAAATTAACAGCTTACTTATTTCAATTCATACTGAAATTCTTTTTCCCGATATGCCGCAGAAATCCATAGATGATTTTGAATTGATAAATAAAATAACCTCCTATCTTAATGAAAATTTAGAAAACGATATCAATCTGCGCTCACTCTCTGATATTTTTGCACTTTCTTACAGCAATCTGAATGAGAAATTCCGAAAATACACAGGCTTTCCCATAGGCGCATATCTCCACGAGCTGCGTATTCACCGTGCCGCACAAATGCTTCTTGAAGGAAAATCCGTTTCAGAGTGTGCCGCAACCTTTGGATATTGCAGCAGTGATTATTTTTCAAGGGTTTTCAAGAAAATTCTTGATATTCCGCCCTCTAAATACGCAAGCTTTATGGCTGACAAATTCCAGCGTGAAGAAAAAATATGGATATATGAATATTGAAAAACATCTGTTCCAAAAACAGATGTTTTTTTTGTTGACTTTTTTTATTTTTCGTGTATAATATGAATAGATATTCATTTGAATACTTGTTCATATAAAGGAGTTTTTGTTTTGCATAATCACGATATTATTCTTGAAAAGGTTAGAAAAGAGATGCCGACAGATGCGCTTTTGTGCGATTTATCTGATTTATTCAAGTCCTTTGCCGATACAACGAGGGTTAAAATTCTCTTTTCTTTATTGGAAAATGAGCTTTGCGTATGTGCCATTTCCGAGCTTCTCAGCATGGAGCAATCGGCTATTTCTCATCAGCTCAAAAAGCTTAAAAGGGCAAATCTTGTAGGTTGCCGCAGACAAGGAAAAACAATAATATATTTTCTTGCAGATGACCACGTAAAAACTATTCTTTCCGTCGGTTTTGAGCATTTGCTTGAAAAGGGAGAAAATCTATGAAAAAATCCACCAAAAATATGCTGTTTGCTTTTCTTTTGAACTTTTCTTTTTCTCTTATTGAATTAATAGGCGGAATTTTAACAAACAGTATTTCAATTATTTCCGATTCCGTTCACGATTTCGGGGACAGTCTTTCTATCGGCACCTCTTTGTTTCTCGAAAAGAAATCAGAAAAAAAGCCTGACGAAAAATACACCTACGGATATTTGCGTTATTCTTTGGTCGGTGCTCTTCTAAACTCTGTTATTTTAATAGTGGGAGCTGTATTTGTTGTATACAACAGCATAAACCGTATTATAAGCCCTTGTCCCGTAAGCTATGACGGAATGCTTGTTTTAGCTGTTTTAGGCGTTATAATAAATGGCTTTGCCGCACTTAAAACCTCTCACAGCCACTCTATAAACGAAAAAACGCTCAGCCTTCATATGCTTGAAGATGTTTTAGGCTGGCTTGCCGTTTTAGTGGGCAGTGTTGTTATAAAATTTACAAAATGGTACTTTATTGACCCTGTTTTATCTCTTTGTATAACTGTTTTCATTTTGATAAATGCTTTTAAAAGCTTAAAAACGGTTTTCAATGTTTTGCTGGAAAAAGCGCCCGAAAATATTGATATATCGGAAATTAAAAGCAATTTATTAAAAATTAAAGGTGTTGCCGATATTCATCATATACACCTTTGGACACTTGACGGAAACAATAATTATATGACCCTGCACGCAGTAATTGATAAAGAAACAACAGCCGACGAATATGAACAGATTAAGAAAAATATCCGTTGCTTACTTGAACAGCATAGCATTGTCCATTCAACCCTTGAGCTTGAATATGTGAAATGCGACTCTTCTCACTGTCATATAGAAAAAAGCCATTCTCATCACGGACATCATCACCATTAAAAAACTGCTCAGACTGAAAATGAAGTCTGAGCAGTTTTAAAAAATAAAGATAATACATTCTTACCCACAGAAAAATGACAGAGAATTTTGGTTTTCTGTTTTGTTTTATTGGCGATATGCTTGCTTTCGCAACCGCGATATATTTTCGCTTACGCTCAAATGCGATATAATCGCCTTTTCAGGTCGATTGCGATATGATATAAATCCTATTCGCGCCCGTAAGGGCATATCGCATTGGAGATATATCGCACGCGTCAGCGTATATCGCAAATCCCGCAAAGGATTTATATCGCTGCTTTGTGTCCTTAATGACACAAAGTTACATATCAAACATAGGAGTTGAAAGATATCTTTCCCCTGTATCAGGGAACAAAACAACGATATTTTTGTCTTTATTTTCCTCTCTCTTTGCAAGCTCTTTTGCCGCAAAAACAGCTGCACCCGAAGAAATTCCCACCAGAATACCCTCGCTTTTTGCTATTTCATTTCCGCTTGCAAGAGCATCCTCGTCGTCAACTGTTATAATTTCATCATAAATTGATGTATTGAGAGTTTTAGGGATAAAGCCTGCCCCTATTCCCTGAATTTTATGAGGACCTGCCTTTTTACCCGACAAAACAGCAGAGGCTGACGGCTCAACTGCCACTATTTTTATATTGGGATTTTGAGATTTTAAAAATTCTCCTGTACCGCTTAAGGTTCCCCCTGTGCCTACGCAAGCCACAAAGATATCCACCTTTCCGTCGGTATCCTCCCATATTTCCCTACCTGTTGTCCTTTTATGCGCTTCGGGATTTGAGGGGTTTTCAAACTGACCGGGGATAAAGCTGTTATCGTATTTTTCTTTCAGTTCCTCTGCCTTTTGTATAGCCCCTGCCATTCCTTTTTCACCCTCGGTGAGAACAATCTCTGCCCCGTAAGCCTTGAGAAGATTTCTGCGCTCAACACTCATAGTTTCAGGCATAGTCAAAATTATTTTATATCCTCTTGCGCTTGCAAGACTTGCAAGGCCTATCCCTGTGTTTCCGCTGGTAGGCTCTATAATAACTGTATCTTTATTTATAATTCCTCTTTGCTCCGCATCGTCAAGCATAGCCTTTGCCACTCTGTCCTTGACGCTTCCCGCAGGGTTAAACATTTCCAGTTTAGCATAAATTTTAGCCTTTAAGCTATGCTTTTTTTCATAGGCGCACAGCTCCATAAGCGGTGTTCTTCCGATAAGCTCTGATACTGATTTATATATATTCATTGTAAACTCGTCCTTTCTCTTTTATTTTATTTTATAAAGTTGCCCTTGTCAATAGCCACTCCGCAAAAAACAGCGAGTATAATACAACAATTATTATACTCGCTGTTTTTGATTTTATACTATTTTTAAAGTGCCGAAAAATTCCGGCAAATGAAAATCGGGGGTAGGACTTTCAATTTTGTTCCACATAGCGTAATGGGGGAACTGTGTCTTTTCTCCGCATTTATAAAAATTCGCCTTTATTTCGGTAGGTGTTTTTGAAGCTTCTACTCCTAAAACAGAGTTTATAAGCTCAAAGCTTACAGTAAATTCCGCTGTCCAACGGTCCTGTAAAACCTCTGTTTTGATATTTATTTCGGGCTTGATTTTTTCAACTATGCTCGTTATTTTTCTATCTCCTGCTGAAATTCCTATAAACATATTGCCCTTACAGTTACATTCAAAATTAAAGTATCTGTTATCTTCCTTATAAGGCTTGAAAAAGACCTCCATACAGCTGTCGCACCATATATCTCCGCCGTCAAGAGTGTCCTGCGCTTCGGGCTTTTCAAAGCTTTCAAGACGAAAGGCAAGCGCTTTTTTATTGTAGCATATATACACGTAGCTTTTAGGCATATAATCGTTTCTTTGCCACAAAAAGATGTTTATCGGAAGCTTTACATAGCTTTTAAAATCCAAGCTTTCGCAGTATGGAATTGTTGCTGTTTTCATATTTTCACGTCCTTTAGTTAAGACTTGCCGCCGCAAAGCTTAAGCCTTCCTTTATAACTGTTTCTTCAGGTAAATGCAAGACTATATTACAGCATTCGGGATATTCCTCACAAAGAACCTTTTTTGCTGACTCAATTATAATTTCTCCGCTTTTTGATGCCATAATTTCGCCCAAAAGCATAATATGAGAGATTTCATAAATCTGAGCATAAAGAGGAATTATATGACCTAAATATATGCCTATATCGGAGAAAACCTTAATTGCTTTTTGGTCGTTTTCCTGCAGAGCTTTTTGAAGCTGTTCACGTTTTTGAGTATCGTTCAAAGACTTTTCAAATGAAAAGCCTGCTTTATAAGCAAGTCTTGCAACGGCACTGTCTGAAAGATACTGACCTCCGCAGCCGTAATCTCCCGACCAGCTGTCAAAAACAGCGCTGTCAGAGCAAGCAACGGGAGCAAAAGCAAGCTCGTTGAGCCAGCCTGTTATATTGCGATTTTTATCCACATAGCCGCTGCCCTCGGAAGCACCCAAAATAATGCCCAAAACATTGCCGCTGTCTATAATTTGTGCCCCTGCAAGAGCAGTAACGTCACCGTCATTTTCAACTCTTAGCCTTGTTTCCAAATCAGATGCAATATCTATATAAATATTCTTGATTTTTTTCTCGAAATCCCTGTCTGATACAAGAGAATAAAGAGATGAAATCATTGTTTTATTATCTATATGAATACCTGCACTGCTTACACCTATGCAATCAACCTTTTCAAGCTTTGAAGCTGCCTTTTGTATCATATCCGCTATAAATTTGCAGTGATATTCTGGCTTTGAATTAGCCTGAGGCTCCCATTTTTCCTTACTTGAAAAAACAAGCCCGCCGTTGCAAAGGGCAACTGCTGAAATAAATTCCTGATTTATTTCCATTCCTATACGGTTTCCGTTTTTATCAATATTTACGGCTGAAGAGCTTTCATTTTCTGAGGGAGCGCTGTTTGCGGGAATATATACAATTTCAAAATAATTATCGTATACTCTTTCCATAAGCTCATTGTCAAAGGCTCTTTTTCCTGTTTTTGAAAAAATACGCTTTACATAGGATGTAACTCTGTTATCTCCGCAGATTACAACCTTATATCCGCCCTTTGTGTACAAAAGAAGCTTTACAAGACGCTGTATATAATAGCTGTCAAGCTCCTCTTTATCTGCAGTGCCGTAAATAAAGGTGTTATATACGCTCACATACCCTTGGTTTCTGTAAAGAGCAATAACTACAGGCTTTTTTGCGCCTTTAAGATATTCATCAAAAAACTTTTTAAGAGGATAAAAATCCTCATCAAATACGGGTTTATTTTTGATATTTGCCTTTATTCCCATATATTCCATTTAAGATTCGTCCTTTTCTATTTTGTTATGGTAACCTTTTTCAACAACCTGGGAGAATCGGGATTCATTCCCTTTGATACGCATAAATACTGTGCAAAAAGCTGTGCTGTAGTTGCAAGTAAAAACGGCTTTGTAAACTCGGATTTGGTTGAGGGAAGTATTATTGAAAAATCGTTTTCCTTTGCAAGCTCCTCGCTGTCGGTTACAACAAGAGGAGATATTCCTATTTCCTTAACCTTTTTAATCATAGCCTGTGCATCGTCAAAGGTGTGTCCCTTAACAGCAAAAATAATTGCAGGAACATCGGGGTCAAGCTGTGCCATAGGGCCGTGATAAAAATCAGAAATAGCATAGCCCTTCATTTTGATATAACAGGTTTCCTGAATTTTCAAAGCGGCTTCCAATGCAACAGGATAGCATATTCCTCTTGCTAAAACAAAGCCCTCCTTCATATAACGGTAACGGGAAACCTGATTTTTAATACTGTCAGCATTGTCAAGAAGCTTTGATACAGCCTTTGGAAGCTCTCTTAACTCCTCTAAAAATCCGCTGTCATTTTTCATATAGGCATATAAAAGAGCCAAAAGATACATCTGAGCAGTAAAGGTCTTTGTAGCGGCAACGGAAATTTCCTCTCCCGCATTACAGAAAAGATGATATTTTGCCATCTTTGCCATAGGTGAATTTTCATCATTTGTAACTGCAACGGTAACTGCATTTTTCTTGTTTGCCTGTTCAAGCACTGCAAGGGCATCTGCCGCCTTTCCCGATTGTGAAACACCGAAAACAAGCATATTTTCAAAATCAAATTCACAGTCGTATGCAGTTATACAGGAAGGCATTGAAAGAGATGAAACAAGACCTGCTTTAACTCCGAAAAGGTACTGTCCGTATATGCTTGCGTGGTCTGAGGTTCCTCTTCCGGAAAACACTGCTGTCTTAATTTTTTTATCGTTTATTTCTTTGGCAAGAGCCATAAGAGTAGCTTTGTTTTTTTCTTCAATTTTTGCAAGAACCTCAGGTTGCTGTAAAATTTCTTCTAACATTTTAGTCATTTTATTTACTCCTTTTATTTGTATATTTTTCTACGATTTTATTCATCTGCTCCATTTTCTCTTCCATATCCTTAACAAGCTTGATATGGGTACGGCAACGGTCAAGATTATGACCCTCACGGTGCGTTTTGAAATATACGTCGCCGTCAAGATAATCTGTAAGAAAGCGCATACCGCATTCAAGGGTTAAAATCTTAGAAGATAGGGCAAGATTTTCTATTTCTTTTTGTGTCATAGCCTCTCCCGCCTGGGAAAGATAGCCTCTTGTATATGCCTCGAATTTGTCCAAATCAAGATATACCAAATCGAGATTTCTTTCGTCCTCCTCAGCAGAGGAAGCGCCGAAACGGATACTGTCCCCAAAATCATACAGTGAAAGTCCGGGCATAACTGTATCAAGGTCAATTACGCAGATTGCTTTTTTTGTTTTGTTATCTATCAAAACGTTATTCAGCTTTGTATCGTTGTGAGTAACTCGCAAAGGCAGTTCGTTTTTCTCAAGCAAATTTACAAGAACAGCCATATCATTCTTTCTGTCTTTAAAAAACTCAATTTCCTCTTTTACGCTGTCAGCACGTCCTGCCGCATTTCTCTCTATAGCCTTTTCAAAGGCTTCAAATCTTTTTACGGTGTTGTGAAAATCGGGAATACTTTCCACCAAAAGACTTGCATCAAAATCAGAAAGCAAGCTTTGAAAACGTCCGAAGCCCTTTGCCGACTCCTCGAAAATTTCAGGCGTTGCAGTCTGATATGTACACGCATCATCTACAAACTCATAAATTCTCCAGAAATCTCCCGTTTTATCGGCATAGTAATCATTTCCCGACTTTGTGCTTATCAAAGAAAGGGTTTCTCTTTTGGGGTCTCCGCCGTTTTTAATTATTTTTTCTCTCAAGTGGTTTGTAACCTTGGCAATATTTTCAATAACATCTATGGGATTTTTAAAAACAAGATGATTTATTCTCTGTACCGTATATCTTACTTTTTTATCTCCGCAGGAAAAATATGCCGCATATGTGTCGTTAATGTGTCCGCAGCCGTAAGCCTCCGCAAAAATCAGCTCACCCTCCACGTTGAAATTTTCTGTTATTTCTAAAATTTTAAAGAAAAGATTATTATCCATACCTCTTTCCCTCTTTTCATTGTATTTTTAACTTTATTTTACAGTTAGTGACTCTTAATGTATTTGCACATTCGGTCAGCTTATTTTCATTTTTGGTCTTTTGCTTTGTTTTTGATATTACTTTTTTATCATAAAATGTAAATATTTTTAATAAATCAATAATTTTTCAAAAAAAAACTTGCAAAGTCGTAAAATTTTGTGTAGAATATAGTTTGAAAGAATTTTGTTTATTATATATATTTATATACTTTTTGGGAGGAAATAAAATGTCAAACCGTTTATTTCAGTCTATAATCCATCAGATGAAGGATACAATCGAAAGAAAAATAGGTGTTCTTGATGATACAGGTGTTATTATCGCTTGTTCTGAGCTTACCCTTATAGGTGAGCAAAGAGAAAATGTTATTACCGAATTATCCTATTCAACAGAGGTTCCCGTAATAGCAGGCTATACTTACAAGGTAATAGGTCTTGCCGCAAAGCCCGATTACGCTGTTTTTGTTGAGGGTACAGATGAATTTGCTTCTAAAATTGCTTCTGTGCTTGCAATTTCCTTGGGCAGCGTAAAGGAATACAGCGACGAAAAATACGATAAAGCTAACTTTGTTAAAAATATCATTCTTGACAACATATTGCCCGGAGATATTTACTTAAAAGCACGTGAGCTTCATTTCCCTGTTGATGTATGCAGAGTTGTTTTGCTTATCAGAATGCTTGATAAGACAGATATCTCTTCCTTCGATATTATCCAAAGCCTCTTCCCCGAGAAGAACAAGGATTATATCATCAACATAAGCGAAACAGATATTGTGCTTGTTAAAGAGGTACGTCCTTCCATAGATTCTAAGGACCTTGAAAAGCTCGGACGCTCCATCGTTGATACTCTCAACGGAGAATTCTATACAAAATCCTGCGTAGGTATAGGCACTGTTGTTGACAGCCTTAAGGATGTTGCCCGTTCCTTCAAGGAGGCTCAGGTTGCTCTTGAGGTAGGCAAGGTATTTGATACTGAGAAAAGCATCGTAAGCTATGACAATCTGGGAATAGGCCGTCTTATTTATCAGCTTCCCACAACTCTTTGCGAAATGTTCTTAAATGAAGTTTTCAAAAAAGGTCTTATTGAATCTCTTGACCACGAAACTCTCTATACAATTCAGAAGTTCTTTGAAAACAACCTGAACGTTTCCGAAACATCAAGAAAGCTTTTCGTTCACAGAAACACTCTTGTTTACAGACTTGAAAAAATAAGAAGAATTACAGGTCTTGATTTAAGACAGTTTGACCACGCTATTATATTTAAGGTAGCACTTATGGTAAAACGTTATCTTGTTTCCAATCCCACCAAATATTGATAAGTGCAATTCTTCTTTAAATATGTTAGAATAGTTACATATATGGAATAAGGTATTGTGCCTTTCCGGTATGATACCGGAAAGGCACGAAATTTTTTACAGCAAATTTTTACTTATATTCCAAAATATTACAGAGAAAGGAAACGGTACATAAAAAGCTTTTTGTACCCTAATGAAAATGATAGAGTTAAAAGATGTAACTAAGGTTTATGACGACGGAACTCATGCTCTTGAAAACGTAAATTTGAAGATAGATGACGGCGAGTTTGTCTTTATTGTAGGTGCTTCGGGCGCAGGAAAAAGTACCCTTATAAAGCTACTGCTTCGTGAAGAAACCGTTACAAGCGGTAAAATTATAATTAACGGTACGGATATTGCTTCTCTTACAAGAAAAGAGCTTCCCGAATTCAGACGTAAATTAGGCGTCGTTTTTCAGGATTTCCGTCTTATCCCTTCAAAAAACGTATATGAAAATATCGCCTTTGCCATGCGTGTTTTAGGTAAGCCCGTAAAAGAAATAAAAAGGCGTGTTCCCACAATGCTTGACCTTGTTGACCTTTCCGACAAGGCAAAGAGCATGCCCGTTCACCTTTCGGGCGGTGAAAAGCAAAGAACTGCATTGGCAAGAGCTTTGATAAACAGTCCTAAAATTATTATTGCAGACGAGCCTACAGGAAACGTTGACCCTGAAATGTCTAAGGACATTATGGGACTTTTGCTTGGAATTTCTCAGACTGCAGGAATAACCGTAGTTGTGGTAACTCACGAAAAAAGCCTTGTTGATACCTATAACAAGCGTGTTATCACCATTTCTGACGGCAAGGTTGTAAGCGACAGAGAAGGAGGTTATGCGCTGTGAGAATAAGCTCCAACGGATTTTTTTATGCATTTAAGGATGCATTGCACAACTTAAAGGTAAACAGCCTTATGTCCCTTGCATCAATAATTGTACTTATTGCCTGCATAGTTATAACAGGAACATCAATTTTACTTATGTTCAATATCAATATTTTCATTACCACCTTGGAAAATCAGAACGAGATAGTTCTCTTTATTGATGAAAATGCAACAGATGACGAAATTTCAGAGCTTCAATCAGAAATTTATTTAATTGAAAATGTTGAATTTGTTACCTTTGTTTCAAAAGAACAGGCTTTGGAGGAATATAAGCAGGAGTATACAGACCAGGCAGAAGCCTTGGACGCTCTTGACGAAAACCCCTTGCGCCATTCCTTCCACGTAAAAATCAAGGACCTTAAACTATACGATGAAAATGCCGAAGAATTAAAAGCTTTAAATAACGTTGCAAAGGTTCGTGAGAAAAAAGATACCGTACAGAAAATTGTAAATCTCAGACACGTTTTAACTGTTCTTGCCTTCTGGATAATAGGAATTTTACTGTTTATGTCTGTATTTATTATTTCTAACACAGTGCGTATCGCTATGTTTACAAGAAAATTAGAAATCAACATAATGAAATATGTCGGCGCAACCGACAGCTTTATAAGACGTCCCTTCTTGTTTGAAGGTATGGTTTTAGGCGCAATTTCAGGTATACTCTCCTTGGCTATACAATGGTATGTTTACAGCCATATTATAGTACCTCTTTTAAATGACCTTGCGCTGTTCCAGCCAATGCTGTTCGGCTCTGTATGGAATATTATAGTTCCCACCTTTATTTTGGGCGGTATGATTATAGGTACTATAGGAAGTATTTTACCTATGAGAAAATATCTCAAAGTTTAATTTGACTTACTATGTAGGTCGGAAAGGCTAAAATAACATTTATGAAAAAGAACATAACAAAGAAGATAATTATATTTTTATTATTGATAGCTATGTCCTTTGCCTTTATCCCTTCTCCACCTGTAGAAACTGTTTTTGCAGCGGACAACCAGGCGGAAATTGATGCGATAAACAAGCAGCTTGACGAGTTGAAAAAGCAGCAGGAGAAAAACAAGGCTGAATATAACAGTGTTGTGGCAGATAAAAAAGCCGCTGACAAAAAACTTAGCTCAATAAATCAAGTTATAAGCAACACAAACAATGAAATAAACGAGCTTAATTCCAAATTAACCGCTCTTGACTCTAAGATAGATACCCTCGAAGCTCAGATTAAAGAAAACCAAAAATATATTGACCAAAAGCAAGAGGAATTTAAAGAGCGTGTAAGGAATGACTATGAGGCGGGAAGCACTTCATTTCTTGATGTTTTATTCGGTTCAAAAAGTCTTTCTGACTTCTTTACCAGAATGGACATTTTAAACCAGATAAATGAATACAATCAAAAAATAGTTGACGACTTTACTGCAAAATCACAGCAGCTGAAAGCAGACATAGAAGCAATCGAAGAAACAAAGGCAGATACACAGGCTTCTAAGGACCGTCTTACCGAAGCAAAAAAAGAAATTTCACAGCAGCAAAAGGAACAGAGCAAAATCGTTTCCGAGCTTAAGAATGATGCTGCTGCTTTACAAAGGATGTTAGACTCAGAGCAAGAGGAGTCTGAAAGACTTCAAAAAGAGCTTAACCGTCTTATCAACCCCGACTCTGATTACAGCGGCGGCGCTATGACTTGGCCTATTCCGGGCTATACGAGAATAACATCTCCCTTCGGTCCGAGAAAAAATTATACAGGTAAAAGCGGTATGCACTACGGCGTTGATATTTCAACAGGCGGTGCCAGTGGAAGAAGAGTAGTTGCCGCAAATGACGGTACTGTTGTTTCAGCCTTCTATGATTATTACGGCGGAAATACCCTTATGATTGACCACGGCGGTAACATCGCTACAAAATATTTACATCTTTCTTCCTTTAAAGTAAAGGTTGGCGACAAGGTTAAAAAAGGACAGCTTATTGCTTTATCCGGAAATACAGGCGCCTGGACTACAGGACCTCACCTTCACTTTGAGGTAGTTGTCAACGGCACCCGTGTAAATCCCTTAAATTATGTCAGTCCTTAAGAAAGGATATTTATATGAAAAAATATTCAGAAAAGAAAATAGGTCTTACAACCTTTTTATTTATTCTTATATGCGCTGTTTTGATTACTGCTTTGGCGACCTTTTTTACCCTTAATCAAAAGCTTACATCAAGCGCCAAAACAGTTTCCCAAAAGGAAGCTCTTGTTGCAAAGCTTATAAAGGCGGACGAATTGCTAACTAAGAGATATCTTTATAATCTTCCCTCAAACACAGAGTTTGTTGACGGCATTTTAAAAGGATATATGGACTCTCTCAATGACAGATACGCCATTTATCTTGACAAAGCCTCATACAGAGCCTACTCTGCTGTTCAAAACGGATATGTAAGTATGCTTGGCATTGTATCCTCCTTTGACGGAAGCATTAACGGTATTCACGTTGATTACGTGGTTAAGGACTCCCCTGCAGATAAGGCGGGAATTGTAAAAGGTGATATTATAACCAATGTTGGCGGCATCAAGGTTACCAAATACAATTATTTTATAGCCTTAAACAGCCTTATGGGAAAAGAGGACAGTATGGCAGATTTGCAGCTTTCCCACAACGGCGAAGCCCTTGACATCAGCGTAAAGCTTTCCTATACTAAGCCGCCTTCGGTTTTTTCACACTTTTTCGAAAATGACGGTCTGGGACTTATAAATATTCCTTACTTTACCGAAAAAACAGCCGACGAATTTAAAGAAGCAATCAACGGTTTTGAAACTGCAATTTCGGGACTTATTATTGATTTGCGCGGAAATCCGGGCGGAAATCTTGAGCAGGCAACAAAGGTGCTTGACTTACTTTTGCCCGATACTACTCTTTATACTGCCGTTTATTCAGAAAATATTTCAAGTACTTCCTCACAGCCTCAGACAGCTGTATCTGACAGCGAATTTTTCAATACTGCAATTATTGTTCTTGCCGACCATAACACAAGAGGTGTTGCAGAGATTTTTGCGGCTGTGCTTCAAAGTAATGACTGTCCCGTTGTAGGTGTTGAAACCTACGGTAAGGTTGCTTTTCAGGAAGCTGTCAACTTAGGTGATGAAACGGGAATATACTTTACCTCAAAAAGATTTCTCGATTCAAAAAACAACGAAATAAGCCACGCCGTAGTGCCTGAAAAAACCTTTGAATTAGCTCCCGAAAAGCAAGCTCTTCTTCCCTCTCTTGAGTATTCAGAGGACGACCAGATAACTTCAACCATTGAATATTTCAAAGCTCTGCTACAGCTTGGACCCGAAGAAGCAGAGAAAGAAGAAATCGTAAGCTCAGAGGCTGACTCTTAAAATTAAATTGCGAGGTGTTAAGCCTACACTATGTCTTTTTATCCCGATATTATATTAAGCTCTCTCGAAGAGATAAATTGCAGCTTTCTTAAAGAAAATAATATTCAAGGCTTAATAATAGACCTTGACGATACTCTTGTAATGCACGGAAAATCCGAAATTCCAAAGGCTTCTCAAAAGCTTTTGGAAATGCTCAAAAGCAACGGATTTTCCGTTGTTGTAATGTCCAATAATACAAAAAAACGTGCCGAGCCTCTTTGCAAAAGGCTTGACGTTGACTTTGTTTATTCCTCAAGGAAGCCTTTTTTAAGGGGCTACAGGCTTGCGCTTAAAAAGCTTAATCTGCCTGCAAAAAATATCTGTGCCATAGGCGACCAGCTTTTGTCGGATATAGTGGGCGCAAACAGAATGGGCTTTTTGAGTGTATATATTCCCCCATTGACTAAAAAGGGCGGTTTTACCGTAAGAGTCAAAAGAATTATCGAAAGACCCTTTGTAAAGATTATCAGAAAAATTAAAAAATAAAGGACTGTTTGAAATTTATAATTTAACGGATATAAACGATATTAAATATATTTTAAAAAAGCACGGCTTTCACTTTTCAAAATCCTTGGGACAAAATTTTCTTACCGATGAAAACGTTCCTAAAGAGATTGCAAGGCTTTGCACCTCAGACAAGGACTGCGGAATAATTGAAATCGGTGCGGGAATGGGCACTCTTACAAAGGAGCTTTCAAAGGTATGCAAAAAGGTTGTAAGCCTTGAAATTGATACTGCTCTTATCCCCGTTTTAAAGGAAACCCTTGCAGACTGTGAAAATGTTACCGTAATAAATGCAGATGTTTTGAAAACAGATATTAATAAGCTTATTGAGGAATATTTTCCAAATACAAACGTGTATATTGCGGCAAATCTTCCTTATTATATTACTACACCCGTTATAATGCATATTCTTGAAAGCGACGCTCCCATTAAAGCTATGACTGTTATGGTGCAACGAGAGGTTGCCAAAAGACTTTGCGCCGACGAAAAAAGCTCAGATTACGGAGCTATCTCTTTAGCCGTTGCGTACAGGACAGAGCCGAAGCTTCTTTTTGACGTTCCGCCTCAAAGCTTTATTCCCGAGCCCTCGGTATATTCTTCGGTAGTAAAGCTTAATTTAAGAGAAAAGCCTCCCGTAAATCCGCAAAGCCCCGAGAACTTTTTCAAGCTTATAAAAGCAGCCTTTGCCCTGAGAAGAAAAACCTTTGTAAACTCTGTCTGTGCCACCTTGCCTGAGCTTTCAAAAGAAAATGTCATTAAAAGTCTTAAAACTTGCAATTTACCCGAAAATATTCGCGGAGAATCCATAAGTATCGAAAATTTTGCAAGTTTGAGCGATTTATTATTCAAAAAATAGTTATAAAATTAACAAATTATTATTGACTTATTATATGTTTTGATGTATAATATATTTGTCGGAAATTTACTTTTATTAACAAATATTTTTAATTATAGGAGAGAAGGAAATGACAACCAATAAAAAAGTACTGTCCTGGATTGACGAAATGGCTGCTATCACCAAGCCCGATAAAATCGTTTGGATAACTGAGGGCGAAGCACAGCTTAATGCTTTGCGTGAAGAAGCTTGCTCAACAGGCGAAATGATAAAGCTTAACGAAGAAAAGCTTCCCGGCTGCTATCTTCACAGAACAGCAGTAAACGACGTTGCACGTGTTGAAGGCCGTACATTTATCTGCACCGAAAAGAGAGAAGATGCAGGCCCTACAAACAACTGGATGGCTCCCAAGGATGCTTACGATATGCTTTATAAGCTTTATGAAGGCTCTATGAAGGGCAGAACAATGTATGTTATCCCTTATTCAATGGGACCTGTAGGCTCTCCTTTCTCTAAAATAGGTATTGAGCTTACCGACTCTATCTACGTTGTTTTGAATATGCACATTATGACAAGAGTTGGTCAGAACGTTCTTGACGCTTTAGGTGACGGAGATTTCATCAAGGGTCTTCACGCTAAGGCTGATATTGACGAGGAGAAGAGATATATCGTTCACTTCCCCGAGGACAATACAATTATGTCCGTTAACTCAGGTTACGGCGGAAACGTTCTTTTAGGTAAAAAATGCTTTGCCTTGCGTATAGCTTCCTACCTTGGAAGAAAAGAAGGCTGGATGGCTGAGCATATGCTTATCCTCGGTATTGAGAATCCTCAGGGCGAGGTTAAGTATGTTGCTGCTGCATTCCCCTCTGCTTGTGGAAAGACAAACCTTGCTATGCTTATTCCCCCTGCTCTTTATAAAGAACAAGGCTATAAAGTATGGACAGTTGGTGACGATATCGCTTGGTTAAGAATCGGTCAGGACGGCAGACTTTGGGCTGTTAACCCCGAATACGGTTTCTTCGGCGTTGCTCCCGGAACCAACGAAAAATCAAACCCCAACGCTCTTGCTTCCACAAGAAAAGATACTATCTTTACAAACGTTGTTCATAATCTTGATGACAATACAATCTGGTGGGAGAAGCTTGACAAGAATCCTCCCAAGAATGCTATCAACTGGAAGGGCGAAAAGTGGGATTGCGCAGACGGCTCCAACGGCGCTCATCCCAACTCCCGTTTTACAGCTCCTGCTATTAACTGTCCCTGCATTTCAGACCAGTTTGAAAATCCTCAGGGCGTGCCGATTTCCGCTATCATCTTCGGCGGCAGACGTGCTAAGACAGCTCCCCTTGTTTACCAGTCATTTGATTGGAATAACGGTACCTTCGTAGGCTCTATTATGGCTTCCGAAACAACCGCTGCTGCTACAGGTGCTGTAGGTGTTGTAAGACGTGATCCTATGGCTATGCTTCCCTTCTGCGGCTACAATATGGGCGATTACTTTGCTCATTGGCTTGAAATGGGTAAGAAAATCCCCAATCCTCCCAAGATTTTCAATGTTAACTGGTTCAGAACAGACGACGAAGGTAACTTCATCTGGCCCGGATTTGGCGACAATATGAGAGTTCTTATGTGGATTCTTGACCGTTGCGAAGGCAAGGCTGACGCTAAGGAAACTCCTATCGGCTACGTTCCCTTTGTTGACGATATCAACATCGAAGGTCTTAAGGATATCACAAAAGAAACCCTTGAAGATTTGCTTACTGTTGATGCTTCTCTTTGGAAGGCTGAGCTTGACGGAATTAAAGAGTTCTATGCAAAAATCGGAGATACTCTTCCCGAAGAGCTTAAAAACCAACTCTCTAACCTTGAAAAACGCTTAGGCTAATATTCAAATTCAAAGCACTCGATTTTTTTCGAGTGCTTTTTTATTAAAATCAAATTTCTTGACAATAAATATTCCCTAAGATATAATAAAAACAGCAATTTCTCATTTTTAAAATAAGGAGAGGTGGCGTATGAACGATTTAAAAGGAATAAAGGTTTTGCTTCTTGAGGGCTTTGCACGTCAGGTTATGCCTATGATGCAGGCTTTGCACGATTTGGAATGTCATATTACAACCTATAACAGCAAAAAGACAGATTTAGGTTACCTTTCAAAATATCCCGACAAAAAAATTATCGGTGTCTGGGACAGAAAAAACGAGCAGGCTTCCTACAATGCCTTACTTGATGTATTAAAGGCTGAAAAATATGATATAGTTATTCCTATGACAGATTTTTCTGCTACCCTTTTGTCAAAAAACAAAGAGGAAATCTCCAAATACGCTTCTCCTGCCGTCAATGACTGGAATGTATTTATAAAAGCGGCAGATAAGCAAAACACTATGATTGCCTGTATGGACAATAATATCCCCTGTCCTTATACCTTAAGAGATGTAAAATCTATTGATGATATTCTCAACTCCGATATTAAGTATCCTTTTATAATAAAGCCACGCATAGGCTACGGCTCAATAGGCTTCCACTGTATAAACAACGAAGAGCAGCTTCGCAAGGTGTTTGACTCTGCTGCAGAAGCTCACGGCGATATGCTTGTGCAGGAATACATACCTCAGACAGATATTCAATATAAATGTGAGGTTTTCATTGATAAAAACGGCGAGGCAAAAAGTGCGGTAGTTTTTGATAAAACAAGATGGTATCCCATTGACGGAGGCTCTACCTGTTGCAGTGCATCAGTTGAGCGTCCCGATATTGTGGAAAGCAGTGTAAAGCTTCTCAAAGCAATCGGATGGCAAGGCTACGGCGATGTTGATTTAATTCAGGACCCTCGTGACAATACCGCAAAGGTAATGGAAATAAATCCGAGAATTACCGCAAGCGTTAAGGTCTGCTTTGCGGCAGGTGTTGACTTTGCCCGTCAGATAGTTGAATACGAAACAGGCAGAGAAGTAACAGCATATCCCACATACGAATACGGCAAATTCCTTCGCTATTTGCATACCGATATTTTATGGTTTTTGGAGTCTCCCAACAGATTTAAGTCAAAGCCCTCTTGGTTTAGCTGGAAAAACACCACCGACCAGATATGGAGTCCAAAAGACCCTCTCCCCTTCTTTGGCTATTCATTACAGGCTGTAACAAAGGTTTCCTCAGAAAAGAAAAAAAGAAAAAGATAAAAGCTAAGAGCTGTAAAAAACTTTCGTTTTTTACAGCTCTCAGACTGTCGAAAAAGGCACAGACCGCAGAAAAAGAAAAACATAAATAATTAAAGCTAATTCTTAAAAATGATATAGGAAAGGAGTTTTTCTCTTTTTCTATATTTTTGTTTTAAGG
>SVMS01000025.1 GCA_015067255.1 Oscillospiraceae bacterium | reverse complement strand
ATCCATACCTGTCAATAGACCATCTGAAAATGGGTTTAATTCGTAGCGACAACACAGAACTTACCCCTATGGATGATAATGAATTGACCGAATACTTGTGGCCGATTGTTCGGGAAATGATAAAAACGGCTATTGAGAATAAGCAGAACTTAATTGTCGAAGGTGGCTATATTCCATTCGATTGGCAGAAGGACTTTAACTCCGAATATCTTGAAAACATCAAATATTACTGTCTGGTAATGAGTGAGGAATATATCAGAAATTACTTTTCTGACATAAAGAAATATGCAAATGTCATTGAAAATCGTTTGGATGATGAATGGTGCACAATGGAGAGTGTATTGTCAGAAAATGCACAGATGTTAGAATTTGCAAAAAAGTATAATGTGAACTATATACTCATCGACGATAAGTACGAAATCAATATTGAGTTATAACGATAAATTCCAATTTATCGAACAGATGATATTTGCTTATAAAAGGGTTTTAGATTATCCTAACAAGTGATATTTGGGTGCCTAAATGTCCTACTTGTTACAGTGTGAGAAAAATATTAAACGGATGTGTAGAGTTTCTGCACATCCGTTTTACTATCCAAAAAGAAAAACATTCAAAAGTGATATTGTGAGACGGGTCTCACAGTGATATTTTGCTTTGTGGCAAAGTGATATTAAAACCTGTGGTTTTAGTGGTATTTTACTCGCTTCTACTCTGCCGAAGGTAATACCACTCGGCGAAGCCGAATATCACTGGATAGCAATACAACTCGCCTTTGGCGAATAAAACTGGCGTTGTGTCCTTACGGATACAACGCCTTCAAAAAGCTGTTTTTTAATTATTGTGTAACAATTTCAATAGTTATTTCGTTGTCTTGGGTGTCTAAATTGATTTTTTTCAAATCAGCACCTGCATTAAGAACCTTATCCACTATTTTATCTTCAATATCTCTTTGAACTGTTCTTCTTACATTTCTTGCACCGTATTCAAGGCTGAAGGAACGTTCTGCAACTATTTTAACTACATCCTCAGTCCATATAAGCTCTGTTTCTCTTTCTTTAAGACCTTCTTTAAGCTCGTTTAGTGCAAGCTCGGCAATTCTTTCAAAGCTTTCTCTTTCAAGAGGAGAGAATACAACAACCTCGTCAACACGGTTTAAAAACTCAGGACGCAAAAATTCGGAAAGCGCCTTTAAAGCTTTTTCTTTGGAAAGCTGAGCCTGTGTTTTGTTAAAGCCTGCAGCCCCGCCTTTCTTTTCAGAGCCTGCATTTGAGGTCATAACAATAAAGGTATTTTCAAAGTTTACGAGCTTTCCGTGAGCATCTGTAATTCTACCGTCATCAAGAATTTGTAAAAGCACGTTAAGTACGTCAGGATGCGCTTTTTCAATCTCGTCAAATAAAACTACGCTGTAAGGCTTTCTGCGTATCTTTTCCGTTAATTGTCCCGCATCGTCATATCCTACATATCCGGGAGGAGAGCCGATAATTCTTGAAACACTGTGCTTTTCCATAAATTCGGACATATCAAGTCTTATAAGAGAATCGGGATTATCAAAAAGAGTATCAGCAAGAACTTTTACAAGCTCTGTTTTTCCAACGCCTGTAGGACCTGTAAAAATAAAGGAAACAGGGCGTTTTCTCGGTACAATTCCTGCTCTTGCTCTTTTAACGGCAGAACAAATAAGCTCAACGGCTTGATTTTGACCTACTATACGCTTCTTTATATCATCAGATAGTCTTAAAAGCTTTCCTAATTCCGCTTCTTTAATTTTACTTGAAGCAATACCTGTCCACAATTCAATAACTCTTGCCAAATCATCAATAGTAACCTCTGATACAGCAAAAGGCTCAAGAACTTTCTTTTCTTCTTCCATTCTTAAAAGATTTGTTTTAAGATTTGCAATTTCTTCAAAGTTTTCCTCGTTTGCTTCAAGAGAAAGCTCTTCTATTTTCTCGCTTGTTTTAGAAATTGATGCAACGATTTTTTCTAATTCGTCAGCCTTTTTATTGTTTAATCTTGAGTTTGAACAAGCTTCGTCAATAAGGTCAATAGCTTTGTCGGGAAGATATCTGTCAGTTACATATCTTTCCGACATAGTAACAGCATTTCTTACAAGGTAAGCGGGAAGCTTTACGCTGTGATGCTTTTCGTAATATTCCTTTATTCCCATTATAATTTTAACAGTATCGTCAATAGAGGGCTCGTTAATTATAACAGGCTGAAAACGTCTTTCAAGAGCAGAATCCTTTTCTATATGCTTTCTGTACTCGTTTAAGGTTGTAGCTCCAATAACTTGAATTTCACCTCTTGAAAGAGCAGGCTTAAGCATATTAGCGGCATTCATAGCACCGTCAGCATCTCCGCCTGTACCAACGAGATTGTGTACCTCGTCAATAACAAGCAATACATTTCCAACTTTTTTAATTTCATCTACAAGACCTTTGACACGGCTTTCAAATTGTCCTCTGAACTGTGTTCCTGCCATAAGAGCAGTAAGGTCAAGAAGATAAACCTCTTTATTAGCCAATCGAGCAGGAACCTCGCCCTTGGCAATTTTAATTGCAAGACCTTCAGCAATGGCTGTTTTACCAACACCGGGCTCACCTATAAGACAAGGATTGTTTTTTGTACGTCTGTTAAGAATTTGTAATACTCTGTAGGTTTCTTCATCACGGCCTATAATATTGTCAAGTAAACCGTGTCTTGCTTTGTTGGTAAGATTTTGGCAATAGGTGTTTAAATATTTTAACTTAGGTTCATTTTTATCGTTCTTTGAACCTTTTTTGCCTTTTTCGTTTTGAGAAGCTTTTTCATCTTTATTTTCTGAAGAAGAATTTTTGAATAGCATATTAAGCTTATCAAAAGAGGGGAGAGATGCGGCTCCTCCTTTGGAAAACTCATCATCGGAATCTTCGTCCTGAGCATTTTGAGTCATTTCTTCCATAAATTCAGCCATTTGCTCGGTAACGCTTTCGATCTCTTCCTCGCTCATATCCATATTAAGTCCCATACTTTTCATCATATCATTTATAGGAAGCTTGACACCGGACTCCTTTGCGCAGACAAGACAAAGTCCCTCATTTATTGTTACGCCGTTTTCAATTTTAGTAATAAATACAACGGCAGGTCTTTTTTTACAACGTGAACAAATCATACTATTCATAAATCACCGATTGCTTTCTAAAGTTTATTTATATAATATTATTTAATCTTTTCTAATTTTTAAATAAAGGAATAAATAATTGATAAATCCAAAAACGGAAAAGGCAAAGGAAACACCAAAACAAATATTGATAATAAGATAATTACTTTCTACAGAAAAATCAATTGCCTTAGCGTAGAGCACAAAAACAGTCAATGCAAAGAAAAGAGCAGTTGAAACCTTTCCGTACCAACGGGCAGGTAAAACCTTATTGTCTTTTTTCATAAGTAAGGTTCCGCCTAAAATCATTATAAGCTCTTTTAAAATATAAGCGCCCACAATCCATATACTGATTATTTTGCCTAACCATAAAGTGATTACAACAGCAATAAGCATAAATTTATCGGCAAGAGGGTCAAGAGCCTGTCCTATTTTAGTTATCATATTATATTTTCTTGCAATATAACCGTCTAATACATCTGAAATTCCGCAAATAAGAAATACAGTGCCTGCAGCAACGCCTCTGCCTTCAGTAAAGAAAACAGCTAAGTAAATAGGTACAAGAATAAATCTTAATATAGTAATTGCATTTGGAATGTTCAAATAAGCTCATTTCCTTTCTCAATTTATAGGATTAATATTATGAAAATGCTTGAATACTACAGTTTCTTCAACAGTGGTGGGGGTAAATACACCATCGTCAATTGAAAGGATAGGAGAAACAAATGTAACAAGGTATGAAATTACAAAAATAATAATTGTTGCTTGAAGCAATCCTAAAATTCCGCCGCCTAATTTATTGAATTTGTTGATAATAGGTAATTTAGAAACAAGCTTCAGAGGAATAGAAATAAGATAAATTGCTATAGAGCTTAGAATGAATAAAATAACAAAGGCGATAATTCTTCCTACACCTCTTGAAACAGGGGTAATAATGGCATCAAGAACAGATGCTTTATATTCTTCAACAGTGTCGGCAGAATCTTCTTTGATGCTTTCTATAATCTCTTCGGGATTTACTTTAAAGGTTTGAAGAATATTTTTAATAGCTTCGGGAGCGTTTTTTAAAGCTTCCTCAATATCTATATTATCAAGGTCAATATTATTATCGGTTTCGCTGCCTTCTGCATTTTGATTAGATTCAATCTCTGAATTTGCTGACTGTTCTATCTGTTTTGTGAAAACAGATGTAATAGCAGGATTGATAAGATTGTCGCCTATGTAATTGCCAAAAGGAATTGAAACAACAAAGGCAATAACAAGAGCGATTACACCGCTTAAAAGACCGATAAGAGACTTAACTAAGCCTTTAAATATTCCCAAAATAACTAAGCCTAAAACAAGTACCAGGGTTATAATATCCAAAGCAACTGACATAATAAAAATCTCCTTTTAAATAATAATTATGAAAAGTTTTCTATTTTTGCGTATTCTCCTGCAATAAGGAAAACGTTGTTTTTACTTGCAAAAATTTTATCATAGGTTTCATTGATAATAATTGTTTTTTTGATTTTAATTTTATCGTTTCCGCTTTCATCTATAAAAATAAGTCGGTCACCGGTGTAAATAGCAATAACGTTTTGACAAACAGCGGCATCAATAATTTTATATTCTGTATCACAATTGAGAGAAACTTTTCCTTTGTCGTTTATAATAAGTACGTGGTTTGCATTTCTTGACATATCCTGAGATAAAATACAAACTGTATTTTCTAAGCTGTGCTCATAAGAGGTGAGATAGCGTCCTTCAAAAGAAATCTCAGCTTTTGAAGATGCCTTTTTGTTGATATAGGTAGCACCCTTGTCGCCTAAAGCTAAAAGAGAGCCGTTGTCCTTATAATGTATATCAAAAACCGTGCCACATTCAAGAGAAATTTGTGAGAAGGCAGATTTTTCTCCGATTTTATAAAAATCTATAACACTGTTTAAGACTACGCCTTCGGGAAAAACACAGGCAAGAGCAAGAATTTTACCGTCAGGGGAAAGGGCAGCGTCAATAACGTATTTTTCGGAGCTGTAAACACTGTATTTTTCTTTATAGTTATTGCCAAAAACAGTGACCTTAGCCTTATATCCTTCTTCGGAAGTAACAACGCAGAAACCTCCGTTTTGACTTATATCGGCAGAGTAAATGTTGTTAGTGAAGCTCTTTTCAAATAAAGTTGCAAAGCTGTTGGAAACAGTAAGAACTTTTCCGTTTAAATCGTAACTTAAAATATGCTTCGGAGAACTTATAACGACAGGCTTTGACTTGGCGGATGAAATATTGGAAAACAAATTTCCTTTTTCATCAAAAACCTTTACATTTTCAGTAGAGCAAACAGCCAGACCGCCTTTAAAAGGAGCAAAAGCGCTGTCACTTCCGGAAAAATAAATATATCCGTCTCCGCCGTTACCGCTGCTGTTTATTCCAAAATCAATTTTAGCAAAAATTCGTCTGAAATTATCAATATTGATATTCTGAGTATTTGTAAGAATTAAAACAAGAGCTAAAAGGATGGAAAATATCACAACAATAAGACGGATAGAACGCAAAACTCTTTTTATTTTAGGAATTTCAACTGTATCTTCGTTTTTCAAGTAATATTTCCTCCTTTAAAATAGTTTAATTTTCTTTTACAACAAAAGCTGTAGGTAAAAATCTTCCCGTTATTGTAGTACAGGGATTATTTATAGTTTTATTATTATGAATTAAAATAGACGAGGAACCACCGTCAAGGTTAACAGCATTGTATGCTCCGTGCTCATAAAGAACTTCTTGAACATCTTTGAGAGTAGCACCTATACTTGAAAGCTGACGCCCGTCAATTACAAGAAAAAGAATGGCACCGTCTTTAGTCTGAGCAATTGAAGTTCTTGGAGCAATACCCCAACCGCCGTCACCGAAAATTTTTGTCTTTTCTCCGTTTACAATAAGATTGGGACCAAAGGCAATAGCATCTTCAATATCGTTTTCTTTAAGTTCTGAGACTTTAAAGCTTCCTAAAATAAGCTTGCCGTCCTTGTTTAAGCCGATTATATTTTCGTATTCGTCAAATTCGCTGAAAATTATTTCGCCGTCAACCATTATTAAACCGTTGGGAACACCGCCTTTTGTGTGTCCGCTGCTGTCTTTAAAACCGCTTGCATTGATACCGGAAACTGCGTTGTTTTTTTGTAAAAGCTCATATAGCTTTTCGCCACGCTCGCCTAAATTTTCAGCGCATACAAGCTCAACGGTTTTAGGATTGTAAATTTTTAAAAGATGTCCTTTGAAAATTTTACTTGAAATATCTATGAGCTCGTAATCTTTATCGCTTTGCTTAATTTCAATTAGCGAAGGGTCGGTTTTAAGGTCGGAAAACTCAATACGGTTTTCACTCATAACCTTTTGAATAGTATCATCGGAATATAAAATCTCAGCTATCCATTGGTGCGAAAGTGTGGTCATAGCAGAGGTAATAATTGTCCTTTTAATAAAGGTTATATGTCCGTAAAGAAGATAGACAATCAAAAGTAAAAAAGCAAAAATTCCCGATAAAATTTTTATTGTAAGCTTATGTGATTTTTTCATAAATAATCACCACCAAAAAACTCTTTCTGTATAATCTATAATTATATATTAAAACCTATTATAAGTCAAGCAAAGAAGAAAGAAAAAAGCATATCGTTGATATGCCGATATGCTTAAAATTTATAGAGCTTACTTGCTGTATTGAAGAAAATATCTTCTCTTTCTTTTTGAGTAAGGTCAAGCTCGTTGAATTTATCAAGCTCACGTTTTGGATGTCTTATAGGATAATCGGTGCCGTACATAATTTTATCTGTTCCGTGTGCTCTTATTATTTCAATAGCTTCCTTATTTTTCATAAACCATAAAGAGCTTGAGGTATCAAACCATACTCGCTTACCTAAAAGAAATTTTTTAACATCTTCCCAACGTGAATATCCGCCTAAATGAGCGGCAATTACATCAAGCTTGGGAAATTCTTTGAGAATGTTTGAAATTCTTTTGGGAGAGGAAAAATCGTATCTGTAATCGCCGGAGTGCATAAGTATCGGCAGACGGCCTTCGGCAGCTTCATATATTTTAAAAACCTTTTTATCGTCAACATAAAACTTTTGGAAATCAGGATGAAGCTTGATTCCTTTTAAACCCAAAGAAATAATACGCTCAATTTCATCATATATATTTTCATAGTCGGGATGAATAGTGCCTAATGCAATAGTTGTTTCGCAGGGGAGAGTGGAAATCCAGGTGTTGATAGCTTCAACCTGTTCTTTTGTGGTAGCAGTAGAGCAAACAACATGGTAATCTACGCCTATTTCGCAGGAGCTTTTCTTCAAATCTTCATAGGTTCCTGCCTGACCCTCTTCTCTGGGAAAATCATAAAAATCACATATGCCAAAAACAGCCTTATGGGCTATTTTATCAGGAAATACGTGAGCGTGAGTATCTATTATTTTTTGCATTTTTGCAAGTCCTTCCAATAAAATATTTACACAAAATGAAAAATATATTATAATAATTATACTCTACAAATTTCAATTTTTCAAGTATTCCCGGAATGGAAGTGAATATTTTGTTTAACAAAACAAAAGTTAAAATAATAGTGTTATGGTTATTGGTCCTTTTGTGGATGCTGTTTATTTTTTGTATGTCAGCACAGGAAGCGGACGTATCGCAGAGTAACAGTAATTTTTTTGTAGAAAAAATAATCAGTATATTTATAAAAGATTTTGAAAGCTTTGAAGAAGGCACAAAAAATGAAATAGTTGCTTTTCTTTCCACCTTGATAAGAAAAGGCGCTCATTTAACAGAGTATTTTATTTTAGGTACTCTTTTATTCTTTGCTGTAAATCAACATAATTTAAAAAATAAAATTATAAAAAAAATCGCCCCTCTTGCAATAGGAAGCCTATATGCAGCGAGCGATGAAATACATCAGTTGTTTGTAAAGGGAAGAGCAGCTATGCTGTCAGATGTATTATTAGACAGCATAGGAGTAGCCCTTGCAATAATTGTTTTCAGCTTTATTATGTTTATTTTACACCGAAATAAGACAAAAACAAAGAAAAATTATAAATAATAGTATTGCAGTGATTGATTGCAATAGTTTTACCAAATGCTTTTCCGCCGATGGTAAGCCCTGCTATAAGAGCAGAAATAACTATGGAAAAAACATTTTCTACCATAGAAGAGCCAAGGCCTAATCCGATTTTAACAGCAAGAGCAGCACCTGCAGAACCGCTGACAATTCCGGCAATATCGCCTACAACGTCATTACATATATTTGAAACCTTTTCTGCATTTTTTATAAGCTTAATAGCAAGAGCAGCGCCTTTGATATTTCGGGCAGCCATAGCGTGAAAAGGACGTTCATCAGCAGTAGCGGTGGCAAGACCGATAATGTCAAACAAAACGCCTACAGAGATAAAAATAATTAAAATTATAACAGAAATAACAATATGAGAAACAGTAAGGGCAAGGTCAGATAAAAAGGTGAGAAGCAGTGATACTGTTACAGCTGCAATAGTTATTTTTATTATATATTTTATATCAGGTTTCTTTTTTTGAGTGAAGCTTTTAACAGTGCTTCGTTTACTGTCATCGCCTTTCAAGGCATATAACCCCCAATTGATAAATAAAAGTGGCGGCTGACTGCGTTAATCCTGCGTCTTAGGTCGAGTTGGCTTTCCCCGCAAATTACCCTTTGTCGCCAAAAGGGCAGTTTCCTTTTAAAATTTACGCCGTTATGTCACCATATACGGGACTTGACTACCACTGAGTACGCACTGCAGCCCGCAGACAGCCTGTTATTCAGCCTAGGAGCTTTCCTCAACGATACAAAATTCAATGCTATCCTCTTTTGCAGAAGTGGTTTCAAACAGCGATAGGCAAATTTCCATGGCCGTGGAAATCACCTTTGTTCTGCTATCCGCCATAGCCACTCAAGGCAGGCTACATCTACTCGCAGCAATTTCTTACCGCATAGTAGGTTTAACCCTGTTCCGTAATCCGTCCGTCAACTTAACGTGTATAGGCGTACCACGCAAACAGGTCTCTATGATTGACGGGTCACTGCTGTATGCCATTACAGCTTGCCCGGCAATCTTATACTTCCAGCACCCACCCTAAACTGGGCGTAAAAAGCAAGCACAAGAAGCTTCATCGATATGCCCTTTAACGGATTTTTAGGCCCGTCCTCGCATTGAACAGTACCGACTAGGATACTGCGCCACATTATTTTTATTATAACATATTTTTTGATAAATTCAACTTAAAAAAATAATTTTATGATTTTGAAAGCTCCCAGCATATTATTCCTGCCGCAACGGAAGCGTTTAATGATTCTGATTTTCCGCTCATTGGAATATATAAAGTCTTTGAAACTTCTTTTACCTTATCTGAAATCCCGTTGCTTTCGTTTCCTATTGTTATAACAACATTTTTTGAAAAGGTAAGATTGTTCAAAGAAACTGCATGTGAGTCTAAATCAGCACAGTAAATGTCGAAGCCTTTACACCTGAGAGCATCAAGTGCATAAGAGAGATTTTCGGCTAAATAGTAATTACATCTGAAAAAGCTTCCCATACTGCCTCTTATTGTTTTGGCTGAGAATAAATCGGTACAGCCTGCGCCTAAAATAATACCGTCTATTGAAAAAGCATCGACACTTCTCAATACCGCACCTAAATTTCCGGGGTCAGACATAGCATCTAATGCAATATATCTGCCCTCTTTTATATTATCAACAGTTTTTAAAGACTTTATTTTTGCAACTGTAAGAACTCCTTGAGGAGTTTGCGACTGTGTTATTTTATCAAAAAGATTAGGCGGAATTATATATACATCAATTTTATTTTTGTCAAAAATTTCTGCAAGAGATTGGTCTTTGTATGAAGAGCTTATAAAGATAAATTGTATATCGGCATTGTTGTTAAGAGCTTCAATAGAGAGCTTATCTCCTTCAAAACAGAAAAGACCGTATTCCTCACGCTTTTGTCTTGATTTAAGAGCTACGGCTAATTTTATTTTAACATTGTCTTTAGATGTTATTTGTGTAACCAAAGCAATATCAATTCCTATCTTTTATTGAATATATTTTTCAATCAGTTCAACACTTTTTGAAATATCTTTATTTTTAATCTTCTTGGGTAATGAATAGTACATTTTACAGCTTTCGGTGTTGCAGGCAGCAAAAATAATACTGTCGTTAGGAGTATAAAAGTTTTCGCAACAGAAATTGTATATTTCGGGCTCGGGATAAGGGGAGAGAATACAAACAACCTGACCGCAGGATACATAACGGCTGTGCTGGTCAGTACAGTTAAGAATGGAATTTTTTAAATCGTTTTCTGTGTTGATTAAATCGTGAAATGCTTTTATACCGCTTAAAAAAACAACAATTTGACCTTCTGTACCTGAATGAGTTTTTGTATTTTTATAAAAACAGGTAGCTGTGAGCATAGTTTCTCCGTCTTCATAAAGGTCGACATTTTTTTCAAATCCGTCTTGCAAAAACCTTTTTTCACAATTTTCAAAAAAATTGTTATCTTCAATATCTTTAACAGCTTTAACAGCATTTTCGGAAAGAAGATAAAAATTATATTTTTTGATTTTTTTAAGGATATAAAGAACAACAAAAATCCATATAACAATATATATAGTTATAAAAATAGATATTAAAGCGGGGGAGATATAATTACTGAGATAAAAAAAGCATAAAAAACCAAAAACAGGCAAAACAGTAAAAAAATACAGTATAGCTTTTTTAAATTTCAGATTATTCATATTTACACTTCCTTAAACTTTAAACATTCCAAAAAGTCCCAATATAAGTACAACTATTGCAAAAATTATACGGTAATAAGCAAAAACCTTCATAGGCTTTTTCTTTAAATAGTCTATAAATCCTTTTACACAAATCAAGGCAACGATAAAGGAAACCAAAAAGCCTACTACGAGAGATAAAATTTCTATAGCGCTTAAGGAAAAAAGACCGCCTGTTTCACCTATTTTCAAAACAGACATTCCAAGCATGACAGGGATAGCAAGAAAGAAAGAAAACTCTGCTGAAGCCACTGTGGAAAGACCTGCAACCCAACCGCCCATTATAGTAGAGGCAGAACGGGACATTCCGGGGAAAATAGAAAGACATTGAAAAGCGCCTATTATAAGAGCTTGCTTAGGAGTTATAATAGAAAAAGGCTTACCGCCGCCTCTTTTTGTTGCAAAAAATGCTTCTGCAAAATAAAGTAAAACAGCACCTATAATTAAGAATATACATACGGATATGTAATTGGGTTCAAGAAATCTTCCTATTAAAATTTCTGCAAAGAAACCGGGTACACAGGCAAGGGCAATCATAAGCCAAAAATAAAAACCTGATTTTTTAAAATTATCTTTTTGAGGAACAAGGGTTTTTAAGGTTCTTAGAATTTTATTTCTGAAAAGAACGACAACTGCCAAAATAGCACCTAATTGAATAACATAAGTATACATATCAATATAGTTTTCGGTAGAAGAGGTAAAGCCTAAAAGGTTTTGAAAAACTATAAGATGTCCAGTTGATGAAATGGGTAAAAATTCTGAAAGACCTTCAACTATTCCTAAAATAAAAGATTTTATTATAAATAAAAAACCGTCCATAATTACCAACCTTTTGTTTTAATTGTTTTACCGCTTAAGGTTATTATAATACCTTGCATATTATTAGCTTCTAAAAATTCAATAGCTTTTTGAGAACCGTATAAAAGACATATTGTAGAATAAGCATCGCAAAGCTCGGAGGAGTCTCCGATTACAGTAACTCCTGAAATATCGCTTTCGCAAGGATATCCTGTTTTAGGGTCAAGAATATGGTGATATGTTTTTGAATTATATTCAAAGTATCTTTCGTATATACCCGAGGTTACTATGCTTTTATCTTTAAGATAAAGCTTTTCGTTTAAAAGACCGCCGTTTTTCTGAGAAGGGTCTTTAATAGCAACGGTAAAATCGTCATTGTTTTTATCTCCTACCAAAACAACGTTTCCGCCTAAATTGATAATAGCACTTTTTACATTGTTTTCAATAAGGTATTCTTTTACCTTGTCACCGATATAACCTTTGGCAACACCGCCCAAATCGATGGTAACCTCGTTTTTTAAAGCGGCTTTATTGTTTTCTAAAACTATATTTTCACAGCCTATATTTTTAATTGCCTGTTTAATAGACTCAGCATCGGGAGGTGTGTTTTTGTTTCCTGTAAAATCCCAAAGAGAAGTAGCATTTCCTAAGGTTATGTCAAAAAGTCCTTCAGAAAGCTTATAATATTCTATACAGCGCTTGAGAAGCTCATATGTTTCGGAAGAGATTTCTACAAAGCTTCCGTTAGCGTGATTTAATTTATAAATATCACTAACTTCTATATTCTTGCTTAAAAGCCGTTCGTATTTATCTATAATTTCAAAAGCTCCGTCAAGAATTTTTTCATCCGTATAAGAATAAACAGTAATTTGACATAATGTGTTTAGCTTATAGCTTTCCCTTGAAATAGAAACAGGGGAGCAGGAGGATAAAAAAACAACACAAAAAAATATTAAAAAAAACTTTTTCACTCTACCACTCCGATAAAAATTATGCTATAATAATTACATATTACCATATTATTAAATAAAAAGCAAATTTTTTACAAATACGGCATATTGAGGTGATAACGTGAGGTTAATAAAAAAATCGGATATTGTGCTTATTTTTTCTCTTTTGTTTGTAGGAATGTTGCTTTTTTCGTTAAATGTTTTTAATAAAAATGAAGGTCAAGAGGTTACAATTACTGTGGAAGGCGAGCTTTTTGGCGTTTATCCCATAGACAAAGATAAAGAAATAGTAATAGAGAAAAACGGACATAAAAATATAATTGAAATATCAAATAATGCCGTATCAATGGCTTTTTCTGACTGTGAAACCAAACAGTGCGTTGAAATGGGCAAAGTGTCAACAGGCGGGGTTCCTATTATCTGCGCTCATAATAAGGTTTGTGTGATTATAACGTCAAAAAGTGATACAACAGTATATTGATGAAAGGAATAGAAAATGACGGATATAAAGAAAAAATGTAAAAAATTAGCTCTTATTTCGGTTATAACGGCACTCTGTATGATAATTTCATACGTTGAATTTTTATTTCCTTTTTCTTTTGCTGTTCCGGGAATTAAATTGGGGCTTTCAAATATAGTTGTTTTATTTAGTCTTGTATGCTTAGGAAAAAAAGAAGCTTTTGTTATTCTTTTTTTGAAAATTGCCCTTAATTCTTTGCTTTTTACGGGAATTTCAAGCTTTTTGTTTTCTTTTATGGGCGGAGTTTTAAGCTTTTTGATAATGGTAATTTTACATAAGCTTAGATTTTTCTCCGTAATAGGAATAAGTGCCGCAGGCGGAGTTTTCCATAATATAGGACAGCTTGTTGCTGCCAGCATTGTTACTAAAAGTTTAGCTGTTTTCTATTATTTTCCCGTGCTCTTGATTGTAGGCACAATAACAGGAACATTAACAGGCTTTATATGTTCTTTGCTTATTAAAAAAATAAATATTTTTGTAAAATAACCTTTTGACAAAAAAGCGCAACCTCTGAATGAGATTGCACTTTTGAAAGGGTTATTTTTTCTTTACTCTTTTTATTTTTTTATTGAGTCTGTATTCGATAGTTTTAATCTGATGCTCAGGCTTAATAAGACATTCAGGGCGGTTTCCAATTAAGTCGGTACAGTTTGCCATCTTTAAAGCTTTTAATACAAGCTGTCTGTTCTGAGGCTTATTGTATTGTAACAGAGCACGTTGAATAGCCTTTTCTTCAGATGTTTTTGCAATATATACAGGCTTTAAAGTTTTGGGGTTAAGCTCTGTGTAATACATACAAGTAGAAACTGTTCCGGGTGTGGGATAAAAATCCTGTACCTGTTCGGGAATATGGTTAATGCTTTTTAGATACTTTGCAAGCTTTACAGCATCTTTTAAAGTACATCCGGGATGAGATGACATAAAATAGGGAACAAGATACTGCTTTTTATTAAGCTCTTTATTTATTTTGAAATAAGTGTCGTAAAACTCCTTGTAATATTTAAAAATCGGTTTTCCCATATTGACAAGAACATCGTCGGAGCAATGCTCGGGAGCAACCTTCAATTGTCCGCTTATATGGTTTTTAACAAGTGCTTTAAAGAAACTTTTATCCTTGTCAAGCATTAGATAATCATATCTTATACCGGAACGTATAAAAACCTTTTTAACCTTGTCGAGATGTCTTATTTCATTAAGAATATCAAGAAATTCGTCATGGTTTACTTCGAGATTAGGACAAGGATTGGGTGCAAGACAGCTTTTGTTTTTGCATAGACCGTATTGCTCCTGCTTTTTACAGGATGGATGTCTGAAATTAGCAGTAGGACCGCCTACATCGTGTATATATCCTGCGAAATCCGGAAAAGATGTGAGAAGTTTTGCTTCATCTATAATAGATTTTTTGCTTCGTGAAACTACGTATCTTCCTTGATGAAAAGCTAAAGAACAAAAATTACAGCCGCCGAAACAACCTCTGTTTTGAATTATCGAAAATCGCACTTCTTTTATAGAGTCAACACCGCCGAGAGCTTCATACATCGGATGATATGTCCTTGTATAAGGAAGAGAATATACCAAATCAAAAAGCTCTTGTGTTATAGGTAAGGCAGGAGGATTTTGGAGCAAATATTTGACTGCGTAATTTTCTGCAAGCGGCTTTCCGTTTATATGGTCTTGGTTTTCATATTGTATTTTGCAAGATATAGCGTATTTGCGTTTATCGTTTTTAACCTCATTGAAAGAAGGTAGGAAAACTGTATTTTGAGGAAGTTCTTCCTTTTTAACTAAAACACAAGTGCCTCTTATATCTGTCATTTGAGATATTTTTTCGTTGTTGTTAAGGCGCTGTGCTATTTCACGTGTCTGATTTTCTCCCATACCGTAAGATATCATATCGGCTTTACTGTCAATCAATATGGATTTCATAACGCTGTCGCTCCAATAATCGTAATGAGCAAAACGGCGCAAAGAAGCTTCAAGTCCGCCTATTATAAGAGGAATTTGGGGAAAAATACGTTTTATAGCATTGGAATAAACAATAACAGCTCTGTCAGGTCGTTTTCCCATTATTCCGCCTGCAGTATAAGCATCGGTGCTTCTTTTCTTTTTGGCAACGGTATAATGAGCTACCATACTGTCAATATTTCCGCCTGAAACCATAAAAGCAAGTCTCGGAGTACCTAACTTTTTATAGTCTTCATCATTTTGAGGCTGTGCAATAATTCCCACAGTAAATCCTAAATACTCAAGATAACGTGCAATTATAGCAACTCCAAAAGATGGATGGTCTACATATGAGTCACCTGTTATAAGAATAAAATCTAAAATATCAATACCGATAAGTTTTAAATCCTCTTTGCTTACAGGCAAAAATCCGTTAATGTTTTTCAAATTATTTCAATCCTTAAAAAGTAATAAAATAATGATATCATATTTTTAATATAAATGCAATTAAAAAGCAGATGATAAAAAAATCATCTGCCAAAAGTTGTTAAAATATTGTTTCTATTATTTTTTCTGAGTTTTTAGGAGAATATTGCCAACGGTCAATATGTCCGCTTTGGATAAAATATTTAAAGGGTGAGGTTTTAATTTCACTGTCAAAAGCATCTATGATAGATAGTTTTATTTTCATTCGTTCCGGTAATATGTTTTTTATATATACAGCCGCACTTTGACCGATATGTAAATTCTCTTTATATTCCGCAAGGCCTGCAAGATTTGGTGTAAGCTCAACAAAAATACCGTAATCTTCTATTGAACGTATTATACCTGCAACAGTCTGTCCCGGAGTAAAAGCGCAAGCGTTTTCTTCCCAAGTGCCTAAAAGCTCTTTGTGAGTAAGATTTACTCTTTTTATGCGATAGTCTATGTCTTTTATTATTGCTTTTATGTTTTGTCCCACATAAAATCTGTCAGACGGATGTGAAATTCTTGAAACAGATATATTGTCTATACTTATAAGAGAAACAATTCCGCAGCCTATATCGGCAAAACAACCAAAAGGCTCAAGATGGGTTATTTTAGCATTTATTATATCACCGTAATTTGCATTGTCCAATATATTGTTTAAAGCCTCAGTCTGAGCGGCTTTTCGGGATAGTATTGCTACATAGCTGTCATCGGGCTGCTTTATAATGTCAAAGACTTTAAAACAAACAGGTTTATTAACTCTTGTTATTATTGCAATATCTCTGACCGTGCCGTCGTCTATCCCTATTGCCGCATCGTCTCTTGGGATAATTCCTTTAACAGCACCCAAATCAACAATAAGATTATGCCCGCTGTCACATACAGTTGCACGTGCTTCCAATATTTTTTCGCTTAACCTTGCTTTTTCTAAGCCTTGAATGCTTGAAATTAAATCCATATTTTCTTCCGATGTAATCAAATTTCCTTCTGGCATATATTTATTTATCATAATTTTCTCCAATCCGCCTTTTTGGCAAATTAATGTCTAAAAAAATATATGCAATTTTTTTCATAAATATAATTGCTCTTGTAAGAAAAAAATGATATAATAGATATAAAGCGTTTAAAGGGGCGTATTATATGAACGTAAAAGTAGGGGATATTGTTGAAATGAAAAAGCCCCATCCTTGCGGAAATAAAAGATTTGAGGTTAAAAGAACAGGTCTTGACTATAAACTTAAATGTTGTAGTTGCGGAAGAGAAATAATGGCTCCCAGAATAAAAATTGAAAAACAAATAAAGTCGGTTTGCACCGATTAATAAAAACCGGAAAGGTGAAATATTTTGCTTAACAAATTAAAAAACATTGAGGACAGATTTATTGAAATTGAAAACAAGCTTTCAGACAGTGATGTAGTATCGGACCTTGAAGTGTATACAAAGCTTATGAAAGAGTTTAAGAGTCTTTCTCCTATTGTAGAAAAATATCGTGAATACGTTTCCGCTATTAACGCTATCGAGGAAGCTCAGAGTATGCTCGCAGGAAATACCGACAAAGAACTCAAAGAGCTTTGTGAAGAAGAAATAAAGCTCTCAAAGGAAACTGTAGAAGCTTGCGAAGGAGAGCTGAAAATTCTCCTCCTCCCCAAAGACCCTAATGACGATAAGAACGTTATTGTGGAAATTCGCGGAGGCGCAGGCGGAGAAGAGGCTTCTCTTTTTGCAAACTCTCTTTACAGAATGTATACAATGTATGCAGAGCGAAGCGGATTTAAAAGTGAAATTTTAAGTGCTAACACTACTGAGCTTGGAGGCTTCAAAGAAATTTCTTTTATGATTGAGGGTGACGGTGCATATAGCCGTTTAAAATTCGAGAGCGGAGTGCATAGAGTACAGAGAGTTCCTGAAACCGAGAGTCAGGGAAGAATACATACCTCTACCGTTACCGTAGCTGTTTTGCCTGAGGTTGAGGAGGTTGAGTTTGATATTAACCCTGCAGACCTTCAGATTGATACCTTCCGTGCAAGCGGTGCAGGCGGTCAGCACATCAATAAAACAGAAAGTGCTATAAGAATTACTCATATACCTACAGGAACAATTGTTGAATGTCAGGACGAAAGAAGCCAGCATAAAAACAAAGATAAAGCTATGAAAATTTTACGCTCAAGAATTTATGAAAGTATGATGGCAGAGCAAACAGAAAAAATTGCAAGTGAGCGTAAAAGTCAAGTAGGAACAGGCGACAGAAGTGAAAGAATAAGAACTTATAACTATCCTCAGGGCAGAGTTACTGACCATAGAATAGGATTAACTTTATATAAGCTTGAAGCTTTTCTTAACGGCGACCTTGACGAAATGATAGATGCTTTAATTACAACAGACAGAGCTCAAAGACTTCAAAGCGGAGACACTGAATAGTTCTATTGGTATCTTCCCTGGAATAATCTTTAATGATTACTTAAATCGTTAAAGAAGAGGGAGTAAACGTGGAGCATATTTTGAAAGTCGCTGTTACTGCGATGCTTTCGGGATTTTTAGGTATAGGCTTAGGTGCATTATTAGGAATTGCATTTAAAAATATAAGCAACAGAAGCTTTGCTTTTGTGTTGGAAATATCAGCAGGACTTATGCTTTCCCTCGTATGCTTTTCACTTATACCCGATGCTTTGAATTTTTCAAATATATACATAGTTTTTGCAGGCTTGTTCCTGGGAATTGCATTTGTAGCTTTTTTGCAGGAAAAGGTTTACATAGATTTAATTAAAAGAAAAAACACAGGATATTTTACAACTGGGATTTTGACATTTGTTACTCTTTCTGTATATAATTTTTCAGAAGGCTTTGCTATAGGCACAGGTCTTGATATTTCAAGAAGCTTTGCTATTTCTCTTTTGTTAATTATTTTGACACATGATATTCCCGAAGGAGTAGCAATAAGCCTTCCCTTAAGGAAAAGCGGAGTGAAAACGCTGATAATTGGTATTATTACCATTGTAACAGGTGTTTTTGTTGGTTTAGGTGCTTTTATTGGTGCCTATTTAGGATATATTTCAAATGACTTTATGGCTCTTTTTCTTTCTGTTGTCGGAGGTATGATGCTGTATATATCACTTGGAGATATAATTCCTCAATCGAAAAAAATTCATAAGGGAAGATTTGCGACTTTTGGAAACTGTTTAGGTTTTTTAACCGGTATAGTCGTTTCCTTAGTGCTTTAAATAATAGTAAAAACGGTGATTTGTTTGGAAATTAAAACAAAAATATTAAAAATAAATCCTCAAGCTCCCGAGCCTGAGCTTATTGAACAGGCAGCTCAGCTACTCAGAGAAGACGGAATTGTTACTATCCCTACCGAAACAGTTTACGGTCTTGCCGGTAATGCTCTTAATAAACAGGCAGCAGAAAAAATATATAAGGCAAAGGGACGTCCTTCAGACAATCCTTTGATTGTTCATATAGCAGATAAAGAAGATGTTTTTAAATATGCAAAAGACGTACCTGAAAAGGCTTTGAAGCTTTTTGAAGCTTTTTCTCCCGGACCTTTGACCGTTGTTTTAAAGAAAAAAGATATTATTCCCGACAGTGTTTCGGGAAAACTTGATACAGTTGCTTTGAGAATACCAAATAATAATATTACTTTATCACTTATCCGTGCTTGTGGTTTTCCTCTTGCGGCACCTTCGGCAAATATTTCAGGAAGCCCGAGCCCTACTGATTTTGAACATACGTATAAGGACTTGTACGGAAAAGTAAACGGACTTATTGACGGCGGAAAGTGTGATGTTGGTGTAGAATCAACGATAATAAGCTTAGCAGGAGATAAAGCTGAGCTTTTAAGACCGGGCGGAATAACTGTTGAACAGCTTGAAAGCGTTGTTGGAAGCGTTGAAATAGATGAATGTATTTTAAATAAAATGCATGAGGATTTTACTCCGAAGGCCCCGGGTATGAAATATAAACACTATGCTCCCAAGGCACGTGTTACAATTGTAAAGGGAAATAACTTTACAGAATATATCAATCAAAACAGCACCGAAAAAACGGGTGTTCTTTGTTTTGATGGTGAAAAAAAGCTTTTTAAAGCAAAAAATGTGCTTGAATACGGAAATGCTGGAGATAGCAACACACAGGCACAAAATTTATTCAGATGCTTAAGAGCTTTTGATGAAATGGAAGTAGACGAAATCTTTGCGAGATGTCCTCAGCCAAAGGGCGTAGGATTAGCTGTATATAACAGGCTTATTAAGGCGGCAGCATATAACGTTGTTGATGCCGATAGCAAGAAAATGTTTATAATAGGCATTACAGGCGGTTCCGGCTGCGGAAAAAGTACAGTGGGCGAAATCTTCAAAAGCAAAGGATTTTGCTATATTGATACAGATAAAACTGCAAAAGAAATAACACAAATTGGACAACCAGCACTTGCTGAAATTAAAGCTTGTTTCGGAGATGTTTTTTTTGAAAATGGTGAATTGGATAGAAAAGCTCTTGCTAAGATAGTCTTTTCTGACAATGAACGATTGAAGCAATTAAATAAAATAACCCATAAATATATAACAGAAAAAGTAATTAACACGCTTGAGGAATGTAAAAACTCAGGTGTTAAGGGCGCAGTTATTGACGGTGCGGCTTTAATAGAAAGCAAAATCAACGAGCTGTGTGATTGCTGTATTTTTGTAACCGCATCAGTTGAGTCGAGACTTAAGAGAATTGTTGAACGGGACGGCTTGACTTTACAGGAAGCACAAAGACGTATTGGCGGGCAGAAAAGCGATGATTTCTATAAAAATGCCTGTGATTTTACAATTGTTAACGATAGCGGAACAGAAGGCTTGGTTGAAAGTGTTGATAAGATTTTAAAGGAGCTGAAGCTTTGACAAAGAAAAGAAAAAGAGCTATTTGTATTGTTGTATTTTTAGCTTTATTATTTTTAATCTTATTCTCAGCTTTTTTTATAGCACCAAAAATTCTTTTTCCTTTAAAATACAAGGAGTTTGTTGAAAAATATTCTCAACAGCACGAGCTTGAGCCGGCGCTTGTGTTTGCGGTTATTAAAGCGGAAAGCGGCTATAATAAAGATGCAAAATCTCATAAAAACGCATATGGTCTTATGCAGATAACAGATAATACGTTAATATGGCTGCAATATTTAATAAAGACCGAAGAAATGCAGGATATGACAGTTGAAGATTTATACGACCCCGAAACAAATATAAAGCTCGGAACATATTTATTAAAATATAATTTAAATAAGTATTCTGATATCAAAACTTCGCTTTGTGCATACAATGCGGGAATTGCACGAATAGACGGATGGCTTTTGGATTCAAGATATTCTCAAGACGGAAAGGTAATAACAAAAGCCGCATATAAAGAAACAGAAAAATACAGCGAAAAAGTAATGATGTATATGAAAATATATAAAGCACTTTACTACAGTGAATAAAAGGAGAAAAACAAATGGAAACAAAAACACAGACACAGCTTTTAAAAGAAAAATTGTTTTATACAAAAGAATTAGCTTATGATAAGATGTCAGATGCAGAAATTAAAGAAGCTTTTGATTTTTGCGAAGAGTATAAAAACTTTCTTGATAAAGGTAAAACAGAAAGATGCGCTCTCAATTATATTGAATCAAGAGCGCAAAAAGCAGGCTTTAAAGCTTTTGAATACAAAAAAAGCTATAAAGCAGGAGATAAAATTTTTATAAATAAAAAAGGTAAAACAGCAGCTCTTATCGTTATAGGAAAAGAGCCTCTTGAAAACGGTTTAAGTATTGCGGCGGCACATATTGACAGTCCTCGTCTTGATTTGAAGCCAAATCCTGTATACGAGGATTTAAACCTATGTCTTTTTAAAACACATTATTACGGCGGCATTAAAAAATATCAATGGACTGCTATTCCTCTTGAATTGAGAGGAGTTATTTGTAAGGCAGACGGAACAAAGGTTGAAATTTCAATAGGTAATGCTGAAAATGACCCTGTATTTACAGTTACGGATTTACTTCCTCATCTTGCTAAAAATCAAATGGAGAAAACCTTGGAAAAGGGAATAGAGGGAGAAGCTCTTAATATTTTAGTTGGTAGCGTTCCTTTTAAGGATGATAAAGAATCACAAAGAGTTAAGCTTGCAATACTTAATATTCTTTATGAAAAATACGGTATAGTAGAAAAAGATTTTATTTGTGCTGAGCTTGAGGCTGTACCTGCGTTTAATGCAAGAGATATAGGCTTTGACAGAGGTCTTATCGGCGCTTACGGCCACGATGACAGAGTTTGTGCATATCCTGAGCTTTGCGCGATAGAAGAAATAGGAATACCTGAGAAGACCTGTATTGCTGTTTTTGCCGATAAAGAGGAAATAGGAAGCAGCGGAAACACAGGACTCAACACAGATTTAGTTAAAAATATAATAATTGACTTGTGTACAGCACAGGGAGAAAATTATATTCCTTGTCTTAATAATTCAAAATGTTTATCTGCAGATGTTAATTGCGCAATCGACCCTAATTATCAGGAAGTAAACGAAAAAAATAATGCTTCTATGTTAGGCTACGGAGCTTGTATTACAAAATATACAGGTGCAAGAGGAAAGAGCGATACAAATGATGCTCACGCAGAATTGGTTAATTATTTTGTAAGACTTTTTGATAAAAATAATGTAGTATGGCAAACAGGTGAATTAGGTAAAGTAGACCAAGGTGGCGGCGGTACAGTAGCACAATATATTGCAAAAATAGGAGTAGACGTTGTTGACTTAGGTGTTCCTGTCCTATCAATGCATTCACCTTTTGAAGTTGTTTCTAAGGTTGACGTTTATATGACATATAAAGCAGTAAAAGCCTTTTTTAATGACAAATAATATTTAAAATTATCGGGCGGTTAAAATCCGCCCGATAAACTAATGCTTAATATTTTTAAAATAAACCGCATATAAAAGCAAAAAGCACCATAATTATTATTTCATCGTCTGCATTATCTGTCATAAGAAGAATCAAGATAGCTAAAAGTAAAAAATCTTCTTTGTCGAAATTTTTAAATAACGATGAAAATTTTCCCGAAATACCGATTTTGCCACTGCTTTTTTCGACGCTTTCACAAGGCGGATTTTCAGGAATCGGAAGCGTAGCATTTCTGGACATTTCACGAGCTTTTTTTACAGCCTCCTGTCTCATTTTGAAAAGCTCTCCATCACTCTCTACACCATTATACATAAGCTGTTTATTCTCCGTTTCTTAGTGATTTGTTATTTATTTTTCTTGTTTTTTAAACAAATCTGTATCCTTTAAAAATGCAGTTGCATATTTTCCTAATTTAAACATTTGTAAAGCGGTATCCATTTTTGCAGCACGTTTTTGGCTTAAATACGGTTTAATAGAGTTCATAAGTTTAATGTTTTTATCATTTTCGGGATTGGTCTGACTTAAAACTGAGCCGATTTTTAGTAAAATTTGAGGGTCTATTGATGAAAAAATAGATTGTTCATTATTTGGTTGAGCTTGTTTATCAACGATTGGCTCACTTGCATCATTTTGAAATGACGTTTCTGTATTTGTATCAGACGATAGGCTTTCGGCTATAAGTTTTATTTTTTCAAAGCTTTCGGGATTGCTTAACAGCTCTGAAATTTTTGACGAGAAATCATCCATAATAAAATAAGCCTTTCCGCTCACGCTTTTTAAAAACAATTATCTTACCGTGAGCCGAATAAGACATTGATATAAAATGAAAACAACTTACTTATTGTCTTTTATAATTCCTTGAAAAATGTTTTTACCTTTTTCACTGTTTAAAATCATTTTTAAAAGAGCGGGGTTATCAAAAAGCTGTTTGATTTTATTTAAATCATTTTCGGATAGCTTCGAAAGAAGCTGTTGTAGAGCTTGCTCATCTTTCAAAAGTGAGCTGATTCCTGAGGAATTACCTCCGAAAGCTTTTTCTATTTCTTTGATGCTGTTGCCGTTCTTCTCTTTGATTTCCTTTATAAATTTTGCTGTGAAATCTTCGTTTGCCATTGTTATTCCTCCTAATTAAGCATATGTTGTTCATAAACATTATATTCACATTTAAAAAAAGAGTGATAGATACATATGAATATTCTTGTAATTTCAGATACTCACGGAGAAACACAAGACGCTGTGGAAATTATAAAAAAGCATAATCCCGATATTGTTTTTCATTTGGGAGATTTAGTAAGCGATGCTCAAAAAATAAGAGAAGCTTTTGATAAAGAATATTTTTATTTCGTAAGTGGAAACAACGATTATTTTCAAGCACTTAACGAGCAAAATGTAGAATTTGAAGGTAAAAGAATATTTGCTTGCCACGGACATCATTACGGTGTAAAAAACGGTCTTTCGTATTTATATAATGCGGCAAAAGAGAGGAAAGCAGATATTGTTCTTTTTGGGCATACACATATGCCTCTTGTTACTTATATGGGGAATATTTTAGTTGTTAATCCCGGTTGCCTGAACAGAAGATATTCTAAAAAAGGGACTTATTCAATTGTAACAGTCCAGAAAGATAAAATAAACGCACAGATTTTCTTGATTTAATAGCGTTAAACTATTTAAAAATACTAAAAAATATATTTTTTCATTTAACCTATTGAAAAAAAGTGAAAATTTTTATAAAATTATATATTGATGAAAGGATGATATAATTGAAAAAAGTAGCGATTATAATCGGAAGCGACAGTGATTTTCCTGTTGTAAAAAAAGGTTTGAAAATTTTAAAGGAATTTAATATTGATTTTACAATAAGAGTAATGTCAGCACACAGAACTCCCGTTCAGGCTGCAGAATTTGCCGAAAATGCAGAGAAAGAGGGATATGGTGTTATTATAGCAGCTGCAGGAAAGGCTGCACATTTAGCAGGTGTTATTGCAGGACATTCAGTTCTTCCTGTTATCGGAATACCTATTAAATCTTCAACTATGGACGGACTTGATTCTCTTTTGTCTACTGTGCAAATGCCTAAAGGTATTCCCGTAGCTACAGTAGCAATTGACGGTGCCGAAAATGCGGCTTTGCTTGCAATTCAGATGTTATCTTTATCTGAACCCTCACTTGTTAAAAAATTATATGAATATAAAGAAAATATGGTTAATGAAGTTATGGCAAAGGATAAACAGCTTCAAGAATCTTTAGATATATAAATTACAGAAAGGTTGATTAAATATGAATAACAGTATGTCAGAAAGCTATAAGGCAGCAGGTGTTGACGTAACTGCAGGTTATAAAGCTGTTGAGCTTATGAAATCACATATTGCTAAAACAAAGGTAGAAGGAGTTATGTCTTCAATAGGCGGTTTTGGCGGTTTATTTATGCCTAATATTACAAATATGAAGCAACCTGTACTTGTTTCAGGAACTGACGGAGTTGGAACAAAGCTTAAAATTGCTTTTTTAATGGATAAACATGACACTGTTGGTCAAGACTGTGTTGCTATGTGTGTAAATGATATAGTTTGCTCAGGTGCTGCTCCTATTTTTTTCCTTGATTACATAGCCGTAGGTAAAAACTATCCTGAAAAAGTAGCAAATATTGTTAAAGGCGTTGCAGACGGATGTGTTGATGCTGGCTGTGCTCTTATAGGCGGAGAAACAGCCGAAATGCCCGGTTTTTATCCTATTGACGAGTATGATTTAGCCGGTTTTTCTGTTGGTATCGTTGACAAGGATAATATAATTGACGGTTCAAAAATAAAAGAGGGCGATGCTATTATCGGTATTGCTTCCTCCGGTGTTCATTCAAACGGTTTTTCACTTGTTAGAAAAGCTCTTGTAATAAGTGAAAAAAATATAAATATGCATATTGACGATTTAGGAAAAACATTAGGCGAAGAATTATTAACACCTACAAAAATTTATGTTAAGCCTTTGCTTGAAATAATCAACAAAACAGAGGTACACGCTATTTCTCATATTACAGGCGGCGGTTTTTATGAAAACATTCCGAGAATGCTGACAGACGGTTTCAGAGCAGTTGTTAACAAGAATAGCTTTGAAGTACCTGCTATATTCAAGCTAATTGAATCAACAGGCAACATTCCCGAAAGAGATATGTATAATACCTTTAATATGGGTATAGGTATTGCTGCTTGTGTAAGTGCAGATAAAGCTGATGAAGCAGTCAGAATACTTAATGCTATGGGACAAAAGGCTTATATTATCGGTGAAGTTAAAAAAGGCGAAAAAGGAATAGATATTATTTAGGAGTGAAACTGCAATGAAAGTTGCTGTTCTTGTATCAGGCGGAGGAACAAATCTTCAAGCAATTATTGATGCGAAAAATTCAGGTAAAATAAGAAATTGTGAGCTTGTGGGTGTAATAGCAAGTAATGAAAATGCGTATGCGCTTGAGCGTGCAAAAAAAGCTTCTATACCGGGTTTTGTTGTTTCAAGAAAAGCTTATGACAGTATAGAGGATTTTAACAGCGCATTAGCTGACAAGCTGACCGAGCTTTCAGCAGAGCTTGTGGTGCTTGCAGGCTTTATGTCTGTATTGACTGAGCAACTTATTAAAAAATTTCCTAAAATAATAAATGTGCATCCTGCTTTAATTCCGTCTTTTTGCGGAAAAGGCTTTTACGGACTTCACGTTCACGAAGCAGCGCTTAAATACGGTGTTAAGGTTACGGGAGCAACTGTTCATTATGTGAACGAGGTTGTAGATGGGGGAGAGATTATTCTTCAAAAGGCGGTAGATGTACTTGAGAATGATACTCCTGAGATTTTGCAAAAACGTGTTATGGAACAGGCTGAATGGATTATTCTACCTAAAGCTGTTGATATGATTTGTAACGGTTAAAATTTTCTTTAAGAAAGGATTTTTTGAAATGATAAATTTATATGATGACATTAGCAAAAACTCTTATTTGGGCAGAGGAATAGTAATGGGTAAAAGCAAGGACGGAGAACATGGAGTTATTGCCTATTTTATTATGGGAAGAAGCGTAAACAGCAGAAACAGAATTTTTGTTGAGTGCGACGGCGGATTAAAAACAGAAGCTTTTGATGAAAGTAAGCTGTCTGACCCGTCTTTGATTATTTATTCTCCTGTAAGAGTTCTTGAAGATTATCAGATTGTTACAAATGGTGACCAGACAGATACTATTTATGAATTTATTTCTGAGGCTAAAAGCTTTGAAAATGCTTTAAGAACAAGAACCTTTGAGCCCGATGCTCCTAATTTTACACCCAGAATTTCTGGAATAATGAACTGTAAGGGTGAGTTTTTCTACAAACTCTCAATATTAAAAAGCGCAGATGGCGATGAAAGCTCTGTAAGAAGATATTTCTACGAATACGAAAAGCCCATAGCAGGACAGGGTCATTTTATACATACTTATAAGTGCGACGGTGAGCCTATTCCTTCCTTCTGCGGTGAGCCTAAAACTGTTGAAATTTCTGACGATATTGATACATTCACAAAAAATATCTGGGAAAACTTAAATAAAGATAATAAAGTTTCTTTATTTACCCGTTATATAAATTTAAAAACCGGAAAACAGGAAACAAGAATAATAAATAAAAATCAATAATAACTATTGAAAGGTATGAATGTATTATGAAAGAATTAGAATTAAAATATGGCTGTAACCCCAATCAGAAGCCTTCAAGAGTGTACAACGAAAACGGAGACCTTCCTTTTGAGGTTTTAAACGGAAAACCCGGCTATATCAATCTGCTTGATGCTTTTAACAGCTGGCAGTTAGTTTGTGAGCTTAAAGCTGCTTTTAATCTTCCTGCAGCTGCATCCTTCAAGCATGTAAGCCCTGCAGGCGCTGCAGTAGGTCTTCCTTTGTCTGATATCCTTAAAAAGATATATTTTGTTGATGATGTTGAGCTATCTCCTTTAGCGTGTGCTTATGCACGTGCAAGAGGTGCTGACAGAATGTCATCTTTTGGTGATTTTATAGCACTTTCCGACACTTGTGACGTGCCTACAGCTAAAATTATAGCACGTGAGGTTTCTGACGGAATTATTGCTCCCGATTATGAGCCCGAAGCTTTAGAGATTTTAATGGGTAAGAAAAAGGGCAATTACAATATTCTTAAAATGGATGTAAATTATAAGCCTGCTCCTATTGAGAAAAAACAGTGCTTTGGAATTACCTTTGAACAGGGAAGAAACGAGCTTAAAATTGATAATGAGCTTTTAAGCAATGTAGTTACAGATAATAAAAATATTCCTGACAGTGCAAAAATGGATATGATAATTGCGCTTATAACTCTTAAATATACACAGTCAAATTCAGTTTGCTACGCAAAAGACGGTCAGGCTATAGGAATCGGTGCAGGACAGCAGTCAAGAATCCATTGCACAAGATTGGCAGGCAACAAGGCAGATGTGTGGTATTTAAGACAGCATCCGAAGGTTATAGGACTTGAATTCAAAGAGGGAATTTCAAGACCTGAAAGAGATAATACAATAGACGTATATATTTCAGATGAGTATATGGACGTGCTTCAAGACGGTGTATGGCAGAACTTATTTGCTGTAAAGCCCTCCCCCTTAACAGCCGCAGAACGTGAAGTTTGGCTTACTACACAAAAGGGCGTAGCTTTAGGCTCTGATGCTTTCTTCCCCTTTGGTGATAACGTTGAAAGAGCTTGCAAGAGCGGTGTAGAATATATTGCACAGCCCGGCGGTTCAATTCGTGATGACAATGTTATAGAAGCTTGCAATAAGCATAATGTTGCAATGGCATTTACAGGAATTCGTTTATTCCATCATTAATCTTTATTAAAGGAAGACATAGTATATGAAAATATTGGTTGTAGGCGGCGGCGGCCGTGAACATACTATTGTGTGGAAGCTCTCTCAGAGTAAAAGCGTTGATGAAATAATTTGCGCTCCCGGAAACGGAGGCATCTCAAAGCTTGCTAAATGTGTAAACATTAAAGCTACCGATATCGAAGGAATAGTTAATCTTGCAAAAGCTGAAAAGGTCGATATGGTTGTAGTTGCTCCCGATGACCCTTTGGTTATGGGAATGGTAAATGCGCTTGAAAAAGAGGGAATATGTGCATTTGGTCCCCGTGCTGAAGCGGCTATTATTGAAGGAAGCAAAGCTTTTTCAAAAGAGCTTATGAAAAAATACAATATTCCTACTGCGAAATATGAGTGCTTTGAGGATAAGGAAGCGGCTATTGAATATGTTAAAAAACAAGGAGCTCCTATTGTTGTTAAAGCTTCGGGATTAGCATTGGGAAAAGGTGTTATTGTTGCTCAGACAGAAGAAGAAGCGATTGATGCTGTCAATGATATAATGGGTGAAAAGGTATTCGGAGATGCAGGAAATACTGTTGTAATTGAGGAATGTCTTTTTGGACCTGAGGTTTCTGTGCTTGCTTTTACCGATGGAAAAACACTTTATCCTATGGTATCAGCACAGGACCATAAAAGAGCATATGACAATGATGAAGGCCTTAATACAGGCGGTATGGGAACATTTTCTCCCAGCAGAATTTTTAACGATGAGCTTTTAAAACGCTGTACAGAAGAAATATTTATGCCTACTATGAATGCTTTAAACGCAGAAAACAGAGTATTTAAAGGCGTAATTTATTTTGGACTTATGATAACCAAAGACGGACCTAAGGTTATTGAATACAATGCTCGTTTTGGCGACCCTGAAACCCAGGTTGTTCTTCCTCGTCTAAAAACAGATTTATTTGAAATATTTAAAGCTATAACAGACGAAAGACTTGGAGAAATAAACGTTGAATGGTATGACAATGCCGCTGTTTGCGTTGTAATGGCAAGCGGTGGATATCCCGGAAAATATACTACGGGCTATGAGATAACAGGACTTGATAGCTTACCTGAGGATATAACGGTATTTCATGCAGGAACAAAGCTTGAAAATGATAAGTTTCTTACAAGCGGAGGACGTGTAATAGGCATTACCGCAACAGGCAAAGACCTTGATGAAGCTATTAAAAAAGCATATGACGGAGTAAAAATGGTATCTTTTGAAAATGCTCATTACAGAAAAGATATCGGCATTAAAAAATATAATATATGAAAGGGAACAGACAACACAAGATAGGTAGCTCTATTTTGTGTTGGTTTCTGTTTTTGGGATAAATATGGAGCAAATGAGGCTTTCGAGATATCTGTCGCAAAACAGTGTGT
>SVMS01000024.1:26638-32100 GCA_015067255.1 Oscillospiraceae bacterium | reverse complement strand
GCAGTGGAAAGCAATACATTTGTTGGGTTCGTTTCCAAAGTTGTTGTTAAGGTCAAGACAACCGGAAGAATTGCCGGAAGCGAGAGCAAGTGCCATCATTGTGATAGTATTGGTAACATCCATTTCGCATGTAGCAGGAATACCACAACCATTAAGAATACCCATTACAGCACAGGGAGTGATTCCAAGTTGTTCCTGAAGTTCGCTCCAACAACGGATAGCAAGTGCATCAAGCTTATTTTCTTTAACAAGATTTTCAAGAACAACGCCTAATTTAGCCATTACAAGATCTCTGCCTGAAGGAGCGTTTGAAAAATCGGCAACGCCGTAAAGCTTTGTAATCCAAGCTTTAACTTCTTCACTGTTATCATCAGTTTTTTTGATTTTATCGAAAATAGTACTCAAATCATAAGATTCAACGTCAATCTTGTGTCTTTCAAGAGCATTTTCATCAAATCTAACGCTTTTAAATGCAGTAGTTCTTGCGCCTACAGTACCGATACGAGCATTGGTCATACCTTTAACTACACGGCAAACACCTACAAACTTTTTAAGCTGAGCATCAAATTCATCAGAAAGAGGATGAACAACAAAGGGCATATATTCGGTATATTTGATACCCATTTGTGTTAAAACACTGGTAAGTGCAAGCTTTCCACAGAAAGCATCTCTTCTGTGAGCAAAATCCATTTTGCCAATTTCATCGGGATATGCCTGAATAAGAATAGGAACATTTACATTCTTAATAGCGGCTTTAATGCCGTTTTCATCGCCGAAGTTGGGAAGACAGATAACAAGACCATCATATTCTCCTCTGTGAGCCTCAAGGAAATCTGAAAAAATCATACCTTCTGCTGTTGTTTCAACAGCTCCGTATTTTACAGATTTTTCGTCAATGGCAAGACATTCAACTCCTGCTTTTTTGAAAGCTTCTTGCATTTCAGCTCTTGCACTTTCAATAACTGAGCTGGGGAAAAAGCCTCTGTTAGCAACCAATAATGCTAATTTCATAATAAAACCTCCTAAAAATTAAATAGTAGTAATTACCTTTAACGATAAAGTAATATTGTAATAAAACTGTAAAGTTATATGAAAATTACAGCAGTTTACTTTATCGTTAAAGTAAAGTATAAAATGAGTATAGCACGACTTTTTTGTTTTGTCAATTAAAAGCTTTATATTAGCTTTAAAAAATAGGTTTGAATTAAATATTAATATTTCAAACGAAGCAACAGCAACCATTATTGTAAATATATTGCATAATCAATACAATATCAAAATTTAACGATTGACAAACATTTAAAATTTACATTATAATAAAAATATACTTTAACGATAAAGTGAATGCGTTCAACAATTAAAATATCGGAGGCAGGTAAAATGATAAAATCAAAAATTAGGGTAAATAGCGAATATGTTATTGGTAAAACTGATAGTGGAATGTTTGGTTCTTTTCTCGAACATGTAGGAAGAGCAATTTACAACGGAATTTATGATCCGAAACATCCTTTGGCAGATAGTATGGGATTTCGTAAGGATGTTGCAGAAGCAGTAAAAGAGCTCAATATATCAGTTATCAGATATCCTGGCGGAAACTTTGTTTCCGGATATAATTGGGAGGATGGGGTAGGTCCCATAGAGCTTCGTCCTAAAAAACTTGAGCTGGCTTGGAATAGCGTTGAGACTAATATGGTAGGAACTGATGAGTTTTGTACCTATTGTAAGAAAATCGGTTCTGAGCCTATGCTTGCTGTTAATCTTGGCACCAGAGGACCCGATGAAGCAAGACAGCTGGTTGAATATTGCAACAGTAGAGCAGGCACTAAGTATGCCGATATGCGTATCGCTAACGGCTATAAAGAGCCTCATAATGTAAAATATTGGTGCTTAGGCAATGAAATGGATGGTCCTTGGCAAATTGGCCGAAAGACTGCTTATGAATACGGTAGGGTAGCCGAGGAAAGTGCTAAGCTCATGAAACTTACCGATCCTTCTATAAAGCTTATTGTATGCGGTAGCTCAAGCAATCTTCTTCCCACTCATCCCGATTGGGAAAGAGAGGTATTGGAGCTTACCTACGATAGCGTAGATTATATTTCTATGCACAGCTATTATGAAAACGCTAACGGGGATACACCTTCATTTGTTGCATCAAATGCTCAAATGGAAAAGTTTATTCAAGGGGTACTGGCTTCCTGTGACTTTGTTAAGGCTAAGAAACGTTCAAATAAAACAATGATGATTTCTTATGATGAGTGGAATATTTGGTATCAGTTCAGCAGAAAACAGGATGTTGAGCCTTGGCAAGTAGCGCCTCATTTGTTTGAGGACATTTACAGCATGGAGGATGCTGTTGCTTTGGGTGGTTTGCTTATTACTATGATGCGTCACTGCGACAGAATAAAGCTTGCTTGTCTTGCACAGCTTGTTAATGTTATTGCGCCCATAATGACCGATGACACAGGAGCTATGTGGAAGCAAACAACCTTCTATCCTTTTATGCATGCTTCAAAATACGGAAGAGGAACAGTTCTTAATACCATAACAAATTCTGAAACTTACGACTGTATTCACGGAACAGTTCCTTATGTTGAAAGTCTTTGTGTGTTCGGAGAGGACGAAAGCATTACCGTTTTTGTATGTAACAGAAGCGAAGAGCAGGATTGTGATTTTGATATTATTCTTGAAAATGCAGAAGAATATAGTCCTGAATCACATATTGTAATGACAGCAGCTGATAAGAATATGTCTAATACTGCAGCAAATCCTTTTAATGTAGTTCCTACAAGCGTAAATGATATAAACGGCGAAAAAGGAACCTTCAATGTGAAGATTCCTTCATTTTCCTGGAATGTATTAAGATTTACTAAATAACACTATTTAAATTCCTTTAAAATATTATTTTCAAGATGGTTTAGATTGATTTTAATTTGAGAAACAAATTCTTCATCTTGATTTATAAACAAATTTAAACCGCTATCTTCTCCAAAGAAAATTTTGAGTCTTTTATTTACATTTGAAAGACCGGTCATTTCGTCAGTTTCTTTAACGCAATTAATTGTATTATACAGTCCATCTATTGTATCTTGTGTAATATTTCCGCCATTGTCTTTGACATTTATGATTAACATATTGTTTTCTTCATAAAGTAATACTTCGATTTCTCCGTCTGATAGAGTATCTTTCATTCCATGCTCAAAAGCGTTTTCGACTAATGGTTGGATAATAAGCTTAGGTATCATTAGATTGTTTTGATGACAATTATTGATAATATTAAATTTTACACGGTCGGAGTATCTGAGACAAATAATATCTGCGTAATTTTTAATATGGGACAACTCTTCTTCTATCATAACGGAACCTTTATTACAGAGACTGATTGTGACACCTTTAATCCTGATAAAAATAGATATCCAAACGGTATGAAATATCTTGCTGACAGTATTAGAGAGCAAGGCTTAATACCTGCTGTATGGGTAGGCTTTACTCATGAGGTGAAAGAAAGTGAATATATAAAAGAAAATCCTCAAACAGTTTTAATTAATAAACAATCATGGTGCGGTCCCTATTTTTTAGACCCAACGCATCCTGATTTCCTTAACGGATTTTTAACAATAGCCTTTAATCAGGTTAAGGAATGGGGTTTTGAGGCTGTTAAATGGGATGCTCTTCCTAAAACACTTGATTATCTTGACCAGTGCCATGATGATTTATATGATAAATCTCTGTCATCAGAAGATGCCTTAAGAGGTGCTATACAGAAGGCAAGAGATATTCTTGGAGAAGATACATATATGCTGTCGTGTCACGGCGAGGCATACAGAGATATAACTGCTTTTTGTGACATTTTCGATGCCGCAAGAATAGGTGCTGATATTTTCGGATGGCAAGATTTCAAACAGTACTGTGTTGAAAGAACTTGTTTTCTTTATCCATTACATAATATTGTTGAAATACTTGACCCTGATAATGTTGTTTTAAGAGATGATTTCAATAATGATATTCAGGCGATTTCAAGAAGTTGTTTTGTTTCAATGTGCGGAATGCCGATTACATTAGGAGATGACTTGAGATTCTTGCAGGATTCCAGAATTGATATTGTCAAAAGAGCAATTCCTCCTATGGATATTCGTTCAATGTTATTTGAAGCACCTGAATTCACAGGGGAAATTTTGTTGATTAATCTTTTCATCAATACAGGATATGAAGAGTATAGAGTTATTAATTTCTTTAATACTCTTAATATAAAAACCTCTACAAGCTATTCTTTTGATGAACTTGACCTTGAAGAGAATGCTGAATATCTTGTATTTGATTATTGGCATAATGAGTTTATCGGAAAAATAAACAGAGAGATTTCTCTTGATTTTGATGCTTGTGAAACAAGAATACTCAGCTTCAGAAAATTTGAGAATAGACCGATGATAGTTTCCACTGATAGACATATTACACAGGGTGCTTGTGAAATAAAGAATATGAAGTGGGATAACGAAAGAAATGCTCTTTGCGGAACCTCTGCAACAGTTGAAGGGGATAGTTACACAATGAAGATTTATATTCCTAACGGCTTCAATGCAGACGATAAGCTTACAAAAATTGCTGATAATCTATATTCGTTTACAATTGAAGCAGCTACGGGAGCAGATGTTGATTGGGAGTTTATCTTTACTAAATAATATTTGTTCTTGAAATAAAAAACAAAAAGTTAAAGGACTTGGAAAATTTCTAAGTCCTTTTCGTTGTATAACGAAAACCACGCGATAGTCGCGTGATTCAAAAAAGGTTAATCGATGAACAAAACAAAATCCTCCATTTGTGGTAATATAAAGATGACCTTCCAGTCACACAAAACACAAATGGAGGATTTATAAATGAAAAAAGAACAAATCGATACAAATAGTTTACTCTGAATCTTCAAGTGGGAAGTTGCAAGTAAATTTTTTGATTTCGTTGTTTGCTTGTAGCATATCTGCGAATTTACTTTGGATTTCAGTGTAAGATTTACATACACCATCACATTTGCTTAACCGAGTGCGTCATGGGGAAACGAAATATCAATGGACAAAACGTATAAAATCGCTCTCTGTAGCTTGGTATTTAATATGGCGTTCAGCGCCTATTATCTTGGTGTGGGTATTTTATCAAAATTATGGTGGCTTTTAACACTTGGCGCGTATTACCTGATTTTGAGCGTTGTTCGTTTTTTAGTTCTTCGGACAAATAAGTGCAAACAATCATTAGCAAGATCTGTTGGAATCATGTTGCTTGTATTATCTCTGCCTTTCGCAGGAACAGTAATCCTTGCCGCTTTGAAGGATAGAGGACAACAATTACACGAAATTTTAATGATCACAATGGCGCTTTATGCTTTCTCAAAGATTACACTTGCAACCTTCAATCTTTGCACTGCAACGCTCTATGCTTGTTTCTTTTGGTGAAATGAGCACATCAAACACACAATT
>SVMS01000024.1:0-26628 GCA_015067255.1 Oscillospiraceae bacterium | reverse complement strand
TTTAACGGGAACAGCAGTATGGATTATTGTACTGCTTCTCGGAATCAATCTGATTGGAGGAAAATATACAAATATGGCTAAATCAAAAATTGTAAAAGCAAATGAAAAAATCGCCGAAGCAGTAACCGACGGATATAAGAAAATCGAAAAAGGTGTCGTTGACGGCTATAAAAAAAGCGAGCAAGGAGTTGTTGGTGGATACACTAAACTCGAAGATAAATTTGTAGATGCTTATCTCACCAAAGACGGAGAAACCATTGAAGAAGCAAAAGTAAGATTAAAAAAAGAGAATAAATAAGCAAACGGCAGCAGAGAGAAGTTAATCTCCCTGCCGTCGTTATCTTAAAATAAGAAAGTGACAGTATAGCATTTGCCATACTGTCACTTTCTTAGCACTCGTCAATCGGCTTATTTCATAGGATATTCAAAACATCCTTATGAGAAGTAGACTTTGTCGGTGCTTTTTTCAACTAAATCCACCCTTGCATCAGCAAGGATTTCATTTTCGCAAGGGTTCGAATTCATACGCAAAATGCCGAAAATATCTTTTTGAGTGATGCGTTCCTTTGGAACATGATGCACACCTTCGGTGCGTGATGTCGACCTTTGGTCTGTGATGCACGCCTGCGGCGCATGGATAGAACGCATCGCATCATTTATCGCTTGTTTGCAAAATCCGCCGATGAAAATCGGCGGATTTTTAACGATTGAATTTTGTTCTGCTCTAGGGTAGAACAAACAATCCGAACTCGCCTCAAAGTGTAATCTTTCGGTGCTTTTCACCTAATTTATTCTTGCAAGGCGCGAGCCTTGCTTCGCCTAAATTCGTCAAAAATCCCTCGAAATCTTTTCCCTTTGAGGTCAAAGATTTTAAAAAGAGAGGATTTTTGGTAAGACAAGGCAAAAACGGAGTTAATCCTCAATGGATTAACGAGTATTTTAACGCAGGATGAACGAAAATCCGCCTTTTTAAAACGGGTTCGGATTATTCGTTCTACCCTAAGGTAAAGCATTATTCCACTTCGTGAGCGAAGGGAATAGATTTTGAGGCGCCTTGACGGCTGACGGTAATTGCCGAAGCCTTGGAAGCAAAGGCTATTGCTTTATCAATGGGACAGCCCTGCGAGAGCTTTGTAGTAAGAGCGCCGATAAAGCAATCTCCTGCAGAGGTGGTGTCTACAGCCTTTACCGGCACAGCGGAGTGAAACTTAATTTCATTGTTGTCGTTGTATACACAGCCACGTTCACCTAAGGTTATAACTGTATTTTTAACACCCATTGAGAGTAGCTTTTGCACTGTCTTGATGCAATTTTCCTCATTGTCGGGGTAAATACCTGTTATATCTCTTGCTTCGTGTTCATTGGGGATAAGATAATCTACATTTGCAAGTAATGAGGGGGACAGCTCTTTATACGGCGCAGGGTTAAGTATTACTTTTGTGCCGTGCTTTTTCGATATTTCGCAAACCTTGGCAACCGTTTCAATCGGAATTTCAAGCTGAAGAACACAAAAATCACTCTCGGCTATTTTTTGCTCATTCTCTTCTATAATTTCAGGGGTCAGACAATAATTTGCGCCCGGATTTAAAATTATAAAATTGTCGGAATTTACTACTGTTATCATAGCAATTCCTGTAGGCTCATTTTCAAAAAGCCTGCCTTCAAACAAAACGCCGTTTTCATTAAGCGTATCAAGCAAAACACTTGCGTTAGAGTCCTTTCCCAATGCTCCGATAAAAGAAACGTTACCCCCAAGCTTTGCTATTGCAACAGCCTGATTTAAGCCCTTTCCTCCTGCGTTTATCTGAAAATCACTGCCTGTAAGAGTTTCCCCAAGCTGCGGCATTTTTTCTGAATGAATAACAAGGTCAGCATTTGCGCTTCCTATTACTGTAATTTTACTGCTCATTCATTAGCCCCCTTTTTAATTGTATTATACCACAAAAAGAAAACAACCGCAACTTTGATATGATATAATCCCCTTTAAGCAGTCTCGAAAACTTTTTGTTTTTTAAGTGTCTACTTTATCGGCTTATTTTTTGTATTGAACATCAATATAATGAATTGCCCACGGCATGAATTGTGCCTTCGGCACATTAAAAAAATCTTACTTTAAATTCAGCAAAAAATGTGATATAATAAAAATAAGAAAGGCAGGGATAAAGATGAAACAAGATAATATTCAAGCAGTAAATATTAGTGAATCCATACCGAACAACAAAACTCCCAAGAAGGCGATTTTAATTATCGGAATAATAATTATTCTTGCATTGATTGTTGGGCTTACCGTCTTTGCCATAATAAAAAACAATCAAAATGACGATGAAACCGTACCGATTGAAAAATCAGAATATTGGATTTCAGACAATTCTTTAGAAGCATTTGATTTGTATTTTTTACAGTCAGAAAACGGAAAACAAAACAAGGTTTACAGTCCGCTTTCTATAAAATATGCGTTAGAAATGCTTAAAGAAGGAGCTAAAGGGGACTCTAAAGCGCAAATATTAAGTGTAATCGGAACTTATGAAGCAAAAAAATATACTGACAGCAAAAATATGTCTTTTGCCAATGCACTGTTTATAAAAGATACATATAAAAAATCTATCAAAAGAAAGTATAAAAATAAACTAACAGATAAATATAATGCTGTGGTTAAGACAGACTCTTTTGCTGCGCCGGACACGGTAAACTCCTGGATAAGCGATAAAACATTAGGTTTAATCAACAATCTTTTTGATGATGTATCACAAGAGGAAATTTTACTTATAAATGCCTTAGCTATTGATATGGAATGGGAAGAAAAATTTATACTGTCCCCCAGTGTCGGAATATGGACAGAGTATTATCACGAGAAGTTTTATTGGCGCGGAGACTGGGACGTTGTACCGCATTCCTTTAAGGATATCAACGAAGAAGTTTCGGGTATGGAAATTATTGCTTCCTTCAACAATTATGATATTGTAAAGGAATTAGGGGAAGAAAATATCAGACAAACAGTTACAAATGCATATATGGAATATTTAAAAAAATATCCTTATAGGAAATTTGGAGAGTCTCTTTTTCTCAACAGCGAAATTGTAGGCTTAAGTGATGACGAAATAATGGAAAAATATCTTGATAGGTATATCAAAGAAATAAATTCTAATTATAAAGCGGAAGATAAAACTACTGACTTTTCACTTTATATTGATGACAATGTAAAGGTGTTTGCTAAAGATTTAAAGGAATATGACGGAACAACACTTCAATATGTAGGAATTATGCCAACAGCGGAAGAATTAGACAGCTACATAAATAAAGCTACAGCAGATGAAATCAGTAATATTATAGGAAATTTAAAAGAACTAAAAGCAGAAAACTTTAAAGACGGTGTTGTTACAAAAATTACAGGATTTATTCCTAAATTCAAATTTGAATATAAGTTAGATTTAATGAAAGATTTAAAAAATTTAGGAGTTACAAATGTTTTCGAGTCGGGAAAAGCTAACTTAACAAATATTTCGTCAGACAAATCTTTATATATCAATGATGCTATACATAAATCAAATATAGAATTTACTCAGGAAGGAATAAAGGCTTCGGCTGTAACAGAGGCAGGAGGAGCAGGTGCTGCCGGCGGATTTGATTATATATACGACGTACCTGTGGAAGAAATTGATTTAACATTTGATAAACCATATATGTTTATTATAAGAGATAAAAATTCCGGAGAAATATGGTTTGTGGGAACTGTTTATAATCCATTATTATACTCTGAAGATACAACTAAATATGTTAGTGATTATTAATAAGAACCTGACCCGCCTACGCATTAAAAATGTGGGCAGGCACCTCAGAACCTTGTTGTTTTCATAATAATAAAGCCGTGTTTTCAAACGAAAACACGGCTTTTTACGGTTGTTTTGGCAACCACACTTTTTTAATTTTAAGCCTCTAAGCTATCCTTATCGAGCAAAAACTCCTTTACTCCCATCATCACATATCCTTTTTCGTCCCGACGAGGCTTTATGCTTTTTTCTACAACAATAATCTTTTTGAAGGAATCCATAGTTTTATCAAAAGGACAGGTTTCTTGTTCATATTTTTTTTGGTCGTTAATTGCATATGCGGATTGAATATAATATTTTTTGCTTCCTAAGGTAGCAATAAAATCTATCTCACGTTGAATACGGATTTCTTTGCCGGCACTATCTTTTTCGCGGGATTCAACTACTCCTACATCTACTTGGTAGCCTCTGTAACGTAGCTCATTATAGATAATATTCTCCATAATATGCGTGCCTTCAACTTGTCTGAAATTAAGCCGCGCATTGCGAAGACCGACATCTTCAAAGTATATTTTATACGGAGTCCCGATATATTTTCTGCCTTTGACATTGTAGCGCTTTACACGGGTAAGCATAAATGCATCTTCCATATGCGCGATATATCTATCAACAGTATAATCGCTGATGCTTTCTTGCTTGACTGAGGCAAAGGTGTCTGAAATTTTCTTTGGATTGGTAAGTGAAGAAATGCCCGAGGCTATAACGTCAAGAACTTCGCCAATCGGGGCCTTGTCTGAGAGATTGTTTCTATTTATGATATCTTTTAGATACAACCCATTCATTTGCGAAATAAGGTAAGTCGATTTTTGTTCTTCGGTTGTCATAAGTGCAACCGCAGGTAGTCCGCCGTATACAGAATAATCGTCAAAGGCTTCGCTTTTATCTCCGCCGACAAAAGTATAATATTCTGAGAAAGAAAGCGGGAGGATATGAACCTCATCGCCTCTGCCTGCAAACTCGGTTAAAATATCTTTTGAAAGAAACTTAGAGTTGCTTCCGGTAACAAACACATCTAAATTGTTTTTTCGAAGAAATCCGTTTAAAACAGACTCAAAAGCCCCAAGCTTTTGCACCTCATCAAGAAGAATATAGTGCATTTCCTTGTCTTGAAGCTGCGGCAAAATCCAAGCCAAAAATTTTTTCGGATCAACTTTTCTGTCTTCCTTTTCATTGTCAAGAACAATAGGATCTTCTCCGATTTTTATTAAATCCTCTGCTGAATCAAATGCAAATTTAATTATATTTTCAGATGAAACTCCTTCTGCAAGAAGATGATTATAAAATAAAGTATTAAGCAAATATGATTTTCCACTTCTGCGTATTCCTGTGATTACTTTAATAAAACCGTTGTGTTTACGAACAATAAGTCGGTTCAAATACATATCTCTTTTAATTTCCATATTGACCTCCATTTAATTTTTTTGCCGCAAACGGCGTTTTTGTTAAATGTATTATACATTAACCTTTTAAAAAAATCAAGAGCTCATTTAATATTTTTGCCGCAAACGGCAAAAATATTAAATTAACTTTCCGACACAAATCATAGAACGAACCAATACTTTTTCAACGCAAATAAAGGGGATGCAAAAAAAGCGCAGAGCGCATAAAACAAGTAAATAAAAGAATTATATACTATCATCTTCTGAAAGAAAGAGCAAAAATTAATAGAAAAACATCTTTTTGCTAATTCTTTTAAGAAATATACGTTTTATGCTATCTGCCAATTTCGACCTCGACGTACCTCTGTACGCCGTCGGGTAACCGACAACAAATACTTGTTGTCGCGGAATTGACATATTCTGCACATTTTTCCTATCCCCTACAAAAAGAGGCCGTAAAAAACCTTTTCGTTTTTTACAGCCTCGTTTTATCATTTACCGACGCAAAATCTTTGGAATATATTTTCCACTATTTTTTCATTTACACTCTGACCTGTTATTTCGTTGAGAGAGCTTATAGCGTCCGAAAGCTCTTCACAGATAATATCGGCAAAAAGAGAATTGTCAATAGCATCAAGGGCATTTTCTAAATATTTAACGGCATTTTCAAGGCATACCTTGTGCCTTAAATTTGTAATAAGCTGATTATTTCCCGAGAAAATCTGACCGAAATTATACATTTGCTTGATTTTTTCGATTAAAGCTTCTGTTCCGTCCCCTGTCAAAGCGCTGATAAAGACAATATTTTCAGAGATTTTTTTAATTTCTTCAATATCTGCTTTAAGGGGAAGGTCGCTTTTATTTATAACGATAACGGCTTTTTTGTCTTTACAAAGGCTTAAAGCCTCTGAAGATGCAGAATTTAAGGGAACTGCGCCGTCAACTACACATAAAACAAGCTCGCTTGTATCGGCGGCAAGCTTTGACTTGCTTACGCCGATTTTTTCTACAGGGTCCAAAGCTTCTCTTATTCCTGCAGTATCACTCAGATTTATTTTTATTCCGTCAATTGTAAGACTCGCTTCAACTATATCCCTTGTGGTGCCCGGGATATCGGTAACAATGCTTTTTTCACTGCCTGCTAAGAAATTGAGCAGAGAGGATTTTCCGCTGTTGGGAGCGCCTATTATAGCGCATTTTATACCCTCTTTTATAATTTCTCCCGTTTCAAAGGATGCTATCAGACGGTTGCATTTTGAAATTGCAGAGTTTACCGTTTCTTTAAAATCGGAAAGCTTTGACTCCTCGATTTCATCGTCGGGATAGTCAACAGCCGCTAAAAAGCCCGCATTCACCTGCACTAAAGAGTCGGAAAGCTCGCCAATGCTTTTGGAAAGCCTTCCTTCAAGCTGAGAGAGTGCGGCTTTGCTGAAAACCTTACTGTCTGCATTGATAAGGTCAATAACAGCTTCGGCTTCGCATAAATCAAGCTTGCCGTTGATAAAGGCACGCTTTGTAAATTCTCCGCCTAAGGCGTGGCGTGCCCCTGCAAAAAGAACAGCCTCCAGAACAGCTCTTGTAACGGTAATTCCGCCGTGACAGGAAATTTCGGCAGTATCCTCTCCCGTATATGAGTGGGGAGATTTGAAAAAGGTGCAGATGCCCTCGTCAATTTTTTCCCCGTTACTGTTGACAACAGAGCCAAAAACAGCTGTGCTGTGAACAGGCTCTTTTTTTGATTTGAAAACTTTTTTTACTATATCAAGAGTTTTGTCGCCGCTTATGCGAATAACGGCGATGCCGCCGGTGCCATATGCAGTGGCAACAGCGGCAATAGTATCGTTTTTAAGGTTCATAGGTTAAAACCTCAATATCATTATTTTTTTTATAATGGTTATAGTTAGTCGAAACAGTAATATGAAATACTATTTCGACATCCACATAGTCATTATAAATCGTAAGCGCCGATTTTCAGCTTGAATTCAAGAGTTTCATAAGCACCGATAGTTTTTAATGTTCCGTGCTCACGCTCTGTAGCTCTTCCTAAAATATAGTTGTTTGTGGGCTCTATTCCCAAAGCATAGTCGCCCTTTTGCATTGATTTCCACTGAGCTAAAATGGGTAGGTTTTCCATTTCATACTTGATGTACATTCCTATTCCCAATTTTTCGTTTTCCAATTTTACGGTAACAAAGCCGTCCTCATCGGGAACGCAGTGTCTGAAGAATACGTTTTCAGGGAGACAGTCCACAGGCTCAGTAATTATTTCTGCTGTGTCCATATTGTTTGCCGCATCTTCGTTACGGGGCATTTTAACGTTTTCGGGGAATATCATTTTAAGACATTCATCTAAGAAGGGGAAGCCGAAATTGCAGTGATAAAGGAGAGTAAATTCCTGAGGGTTCTGGGTTAAATTTTCAAGAGTATCGCAAATCTCAACTTCGTTTGAGCCTATTTTGGTTGAAACCTTTCTTGTAAGAGAAAGATGCTCGCCGAAAAGCTTGGAGCTTCTTGTTGTTCCGCCTGCTTCAAGTATATAGTCATCACCCTGCCAGAAGGTTTTGAAATATGTCTGCTCTGTGGGAGTTATGTGATTTTTGCCGTGAAGAGGATGATATTCTCCGTTGTCGGTATTGTCGGGACCTGCGCTTAAAAGACCGCAGGTGAACATCATTCCGCAGGTTCCGTACTCTGTAAAGCTGCCTGCAAAATTTGCAAGGGTGGGAGCAACGATACCGGGCTTTGCCATAAAGGAAACATTGATACCCTTATAGCTTAAAGAAGCAATATCTAAAGCTCTGTCGGCATTGAGAGTAAACTCAAGACCTGTTCCGTTTTTAAAAGCGTATGTACGGCATCCGTTTGCTCTGCCGTCATTGAGAGTTGAGCTTGTGATACCTGCTATCTGGTCCATATTTCCTGTAAGACCTAAAAGCTCTTTTTTAGTGTAGTTTTTGTTGTTAATTACTGCCATTTTCATTCTCCTCTATTATGTTATTATTTATAATGTTTTTAAATACTTCAATGCTATTGGCAATACGGGTTGCCTTTTTATCTGTCTTTTCAAGGTCAGCCTTTTCAAAATAACGAAGTGAAATATAGAAATCCTGCTTAGCAGCAGCTTCTCCGAAGAAAACAGAAGAGGGGACGATAACGCTTGTGTTGTTATTGACGGTATTCTGTGCAATGTCGGACAAATCAACAAGGGCTTTTATTTCGTTAAATCTTTCAAGACCTTTCTGGTCAGCAAGGTAAATAACACCGTTACCTGCGGCAACCTCGGCAACAAGCTTTTGCTGCATTGCATAATTATACTGAGGATTGTTTTCGTCAATATAAACATCTATAAGTGCTATATGAACGTTACTGTCATTATTGAAATCGGGACAATACTTTTCAAGGCTTTCTTCCATAATTGCAAGCTCCTCGGGAAGATAGCTTCTGCCCGCCAAGAAAAGCACCGTAAGGTCTTCCTTTTCTTTATTAATACAGCTTCCCACACATACGGCTGTACAAACAAGGGCAAGGACAACTCCCAAAAAATGAAATTTGTAATAAAACCAAAAATGCTTGATTTTATTTATAAAGCCTTTGGGAATTTCGGGCTTTTGGGGAATATAGGTTGCTCTTGTTTCAGGCTCTGTCTGAGCAGCTCTTTGTTTTTTGAGCTTTACAAGCTCTCGTGCATAATCTTTGTCTCTCTGGTCCATTTTTAACTCCGTTTTAATGTTTTTGATATATGATAACACGGTAATTAGTAATAAATATATCTTTATTTTTAAATAAATTGTTAATATAATTATTGTAGTTTGTCGATATGCAATCTCGTCGCAACAGCGACATATCGAGTTTTAATGAATTGACAACTGCCGTTGTCATGAATTGGCTACCGCCATGAATTCTCGTTAACTCTCCATGAATTGAATTGCCTTTATAATGTACCGACAGGTACAATTCATGAGCCGCAAGGCTAAATTCATGAAAATATTAATTTTCAATTCATGCCGCAGGCAATTCATTGATTTCAAGTAAAACTTGAATTCATTATAGCATTATACTCTGCTTTTTTCAAGACATCTGCTCAAAAAGAAATAAAATTTTTAAAGGTCTTGATATTAGGGCTTCTATATGATAAAATATTAAGACAAATTTGAGATTTAAGCAGGTGATTTTTTGGATTTTGTAATAGTTACAGGTCTTTCAGGGGCAGGAAAAAGTACGACTATTGCCGCCTTTGAGGATATGGATTTTTACTGTGTTGACAATATGCCCATTGAGTTTATTCCTAAGTTTGCAGAGTTTTGCTGTCAATCGGGAAGCAAAATTCAAAAGGTTGCTCTTGTTATTGACATACGCAGCGGAGCTAATTTCGAAAGCCTTATTTTACAGCTTGAGCAGCTGGAGAAAGAGGTAGTTAACCTTAAAATTCTTTTTCTCAACAGCCAGACTGATACGATAGTACGCCGTTTTAAAGAAACAAGAAGAAAGCATCCTCTTGCAGACAAGAAAAAAGAGCCTGTAAAGCAGCTCATTGAATACGAGCGCACAATATTAAAGCCTCTTTTTGAAAAGGCTGATTATGTTATAGATACATCGTATATTACCGCCGCTCAGCTTAAAGAGCAGATTGGAAAGCTTTTCAGAGAGGGTAAGAAATCTCTAAATATAACAGTTCAGTCCTTTGGCTTTAAGTACGGAGCTTCAATAGATTCCGATATGGTCTTTGACGTGCGCTGTCTGCCAAATCCCTTTTATATTGAGGAGATAAAGCATTTAAGCGGTCTGGATGCGCCCATTTATGAATATGTTTTCAGCTTTGAGCAAACCCGTGAATACGTGCATCAGATTTGTAATATGTTAAGCTTTTTGCTACCTCTTTTTATTGAAGAGGGAAAAACCTCTCTTGTAATCGGAATAGGCTGTACAGGAGGAAGGCACCGCAGCGTTGCCATAGCGCAAAGAGTAGCTCAGCACTTTAAAGAAATAGGCTTTGATGCTACTGCGTATCATCGTGATATGGAAAAAAATTATAAATAGGAGAAAAAATTATGGAAGATTGCTTATTTTGTAAAATAATTGCGGGAGATATTCCCAGCCAGAAGGTATATGAGGACGAAAAGGTGCTTGCTTTTAATGATATTGACCCTAAAGCGCCTGTTCATTTTCTTGTAATTCCCAAAAAGCATATTTCTTCTGCAGACGATATAAACAGCGAAAACAGTGAGATTATCGCTCATATTTTTGAGGTTATTGCAAAGCTTTCCAAAAAGCTGGGCTTTGAAAACGGCTACAGAATAGTAAACAACTGCGGAGATTCTGCGGGACAGACTGTTAAGCACATTCATTTTCACGTGCTTTCAGGAAGAGATATGACTTGGCCTCCCGGCTGATAATGGTTTAATTAGGGGATGTAAAAAAAGCACAGAACGCATAAAACAAGTAAAATAAAAAACAAATAATATATTTTTTAAAAGCAAAGAGCAAAAAATAAAGAAAAAATATCTTTTTGGTAGTTTCTTTTATTAAATATACGTTTTATGCTATCTGCCAATTTCGCCCTCGGAGTACCTCTGTACACCGTCGGGTAACCACCGACAAAAATTGTCGGTGCGAAATTGACAGATTCTGTACATTTTTTCCTATCCCCTACAAAAAGAGGCTGCAAAAAACTAAGGAAAGGAAAATGCTTATGAAATTGATGTTTGCTTCGGATATTCACGGCTCTTATTTTTACGGAAAAAGGGTAATTGATATTTACAAAGAGGAAAAGGCAGAGCGTCTTATCCTTTTGGGAGATATTCTTTATCACGGACCGAGAAACGAGCTTCCAAAGGGACACGACCCGAAAAGCCTTACTGTCCTTTTAAACGAATATAAAAATGAGATTTTATGTGTAAGAGGAAACTGCGACGCAGAGGTTGACCAAATGGTGCTTGAGTTTCCCATAACGGCGGATTATCTGACGCTTTTTGAGGGTGGAAGGACCTTTTATATAACTCACGGCCATCTTTTTGATGAGCAAAAGCCTATGCCTCATAAGGCAGGGGATGTATTTATTTACGGTCATATTCATATCCCCGTTGCAAGAAAAACAGACGATTTTTACGCCTTTAATCCCGGCTCTGTTTCCTTGCCTAAGGAAAACAGCAAAAACAGCTATATGATTTACGAAAACGGCACCTTTACAATAAAGGATTTAGAGGGAAATACCGTAAAAGAATTAACTTTATAGGATGTTGAAAAATGCCTAAAATATCTTTGATTGTTCCTTGCTATAACGAAGAAAAAGCGCTTCCTTTCTTTTATGAGGAGGTGTGCTCTCTTGCGCAAAAAATGGACTATGTTGAATTTGAGTTTCTTTTTGTGGATGACGGCTCAAAGGATAAAACGGTAGAGGTAATTGAAGAGCTTTATAAAAAGGACCGTCGGGTAAAATATCTTTCCTTTTCAAGAAATTTCGGCAAAGAAGCGGCAATTTATGCAGGTCTTTCTCACAGTGAGGGTGATTACGTTGCTATTTTGGATGCGGATTTGCAGGACCCCCCTGCGCTTATAGAGGAAATGTACCGATATATTGTTGAGGAGGGCTATGACAGCGTTGCCACAAGGCGTGTGTCAAGAAAGGGAGAGCCGCCAATCCGTTCGTTTTTTGCAAGGCTTTTCTATAAAATTATCAACAAAATTTCAAAGGCTGATATTGTTGACGGCGCAAGAGATTTCCGTCTTATGACCCGTCAGATGACAGATGCAATACTGTCTATGCAGGAATACAACCGATTTTCAAAGGGTATATTCGGTTGGGTCGGCTTTAAAACAAAATGGCTTGAATATGTAAATGTAGAGCGTGTTGCAGGGGAAACAAAATGGTCCTTCTGGAAGCTGTTTATCTATTCCGTTGAGGGAATAACCGCCTTTTCAACTATGCCTCTTGCCATTTCTTCAATAATAGGCGTGCTTATGTGCCTTATTTCCTTTGTTGCAATAATCGTTATAATTGTCCGTCATTTTTTAGGCGCTATGGCGGCATACGGCTGGGCATCTATGATTTGTATAACCTTCTTTTTAAGCGGTATACAGCTTTTCTGTGTGGGTATTTTGGGACAGTATCTTTCAAAAACCTATCTTGAAACCAAGAAAAGACCTATTTATATAATAAAAGAAAACAAAAATAACAAGGAGAATGAAAATGAGTCAGATTAAAGCGGCGATTTTCGATTTGGACGGAACACTCATAAATTCTCTGACAGATATTGCTCTTTCTATGAATAAAGCTCTTGAAAAATTGGGATATCCCACGCACGAGGTACAAAAATACATAGATTTTATAGGCTCGGGGGCAAAGCATCTTGCCGCTTGTGCAATAGAGGAAAGCAAAAGACAGGACGATAAAGAGGTTGAAAAGCTTTTAGGTATTTATAAAGAGATATACGCAAAAGCTTATCTTGACAATACTGTTGCCTATGAGGGAATAGAGGATATGCTTAAGACGCTTAGTAAGGATATCCCCGTTTGTGTGCTTTCAAATAAACCAAATCAAGACACCAAAGAATTGGTTGAAATTATTTTTAAGGATATAAGCTTTAAATATGTTTACGGTCAAAGAGAGGGTATTCCCAAAAAGCCCGACCCCTTTGTTGTTTTGCAGATTGCAAAGGAGCTTGATTTAAAGCCCCAAGAAATTATGTATGTGGGCGATTCGGGTGTCGATATGCAGACAGGCACAAGAGCAGAGGCTGTAACTGTAGGCGTGCTTTGGGGCTTCAGGGGCCGTGAAGAGCTTTTGGAAAACGGCGCACAGCATTTAGTAAGCAGTCCCGAAGAAATAGTCAATATATATAAACAATAAATTGGGGGAGATTTTTTGAAAGCGCCTATGGTTTTAGGCGGGATTTCCTGCTTTGTGTTACTTATAATATTGAATTTTTTGGAAAATGCGGCAGTTACAACGGTCGCACTTTTCTTTTTATTAGGGCTTTTTATAATTTTAATTTCCTTTAAAAAATATATAAAAAGCTTTTTAATTTTTATAACAGCGTGCATCTGCTGTATTTGCTGTTGCTTTTCCTTTGCAGTAAAGCAAGGCTTTCAATATCTCCCCTTTGAAAAACTGCAGGATACAAAAACCGAAATAACAGGTACTGTTTGTTCTGTGCCCGAGGAATACGACGGATATGCAAGCTATGAAATAATGACGCAATATAAAGGTGTAAAAGGAAAAATAAAAATTTATGATTATTCCGAAAAGACACCCTCACTCAATCAAAGCATAAAAGCAAGGGTAAGCTTTTCTCAAAACGAGGGGAAATACCGTCTTGACGATAAATCAAAAGGGATTTACGCAAGAGGTACAATATACGAGTACACTCTTTTAAAGGAAAATGCCGATAAAAGCATTTATTATTACAGCGCACGGCTTCGTCAGCATATAAAGAAAAGCGTTGAAAAATATGTAGACGGTAAGCAAAAAGGGATTGCGCTGTCAGTCAGCACGGGAGATAAATCAATGCTTGGCGTTGTTGAGGAAAACGCCTTTATCTGCACAAGCCTTGCCCATATGAACGCTGTTTCGGGAACGCATTTTGTATATATTACAGGCTTTTTATTTTTCGTATGCTGTTTGATAGGCTTTAATCCGAAAATTACGTCAATATTGACGGTGATTACGGGAATATTCATCTGCTTTGCGGCAAATTTTACCCCTTCGGTAATACGTGCTTTTATTATTTGTGCTATATCGGCTTTAGCTGTATTTTTCAGAAGAGAGCCATTTTCCATAAACAGTCTTTGCCTTGCGGTAGTTATTATACTTATGACAAATCCTTTTGCCGCCGCAGGCTTAAGCTTTACTCTTTCTGTCCTTGCCTGCTTTGGTATGTTTGCTTGCTTTTCCCCCTTAAGCAATTTTGTGCACGCAAAGCTTGGATATGAAAATAAATATATCCTTGCAATAGCAGATATGCTTTGCGCCTGTATATCTGCAATACTTTTTACCCTTCCTGTATCTGCCTGTAATTTTGGATATATATCCTTTACGGGACTTATCGCAAATCCGTTAGTTGTGCCATTTGCGGCATTTTTGCCGGTGCTTGTGTTCTGTATGTCCCTGCTCAGCTTTTTACCGCCTGTCGCTTTTGCTTTTGGATTTTTGGTAAAATGTCTTTGTCAGTATATTTTTGCCGTTATAAGCATACTTTCAAGGCTTGAATGGGGTTATTTATACGCAGACAAGCCCTATATCTACATTGTAGCGGTATCGTTGATTGTTCTTTTAATGCTTTGCTATCTTTTAAAGCTTAAAAAGCTTCGCAAGACAGGGACACTTTTGATATCAACCTTTCTTTGTGTCTGCTTTGTCAGCAATTATTATATGGTAGATTTTAAATCTGCCGTACAGAACAAAGCGGAAATTACAAAAATTGAAGGTGCAAACAGCACTGTTATAGCTAAAGGCAATGCTGCCGTTATTGTTGACGGCGGCGGAGAAAATGCCTGGGAGAAAATAACGCTTCAGCTTGAAAATTCAGGTATAAATAAGCTTAAGGCTATTGTAATATCCGATATAAAATCGGAAAGCTATAATGCCCTTGAAGGAATTATACGCTATAACAGACCCGAAATTCTGGTTGTACCCGCATCAGAACAGCCCTATCCCAAAAAGCTTGAGGATTTAATAATTCTCAGCATTTCTTTGGGTACAGATGTAATTAAAGCCGACAGAGATATTTCTCTGAAGGCTTTGGACGGTATAAAGACAGATATTTTTGCAAAAAAGACCTCGAAAAACAGCTACAGTCTATTACTTACAGTTGAAAGTCGGGAAAAAAGTCTTATGATTTCACCGTAACAGAAATTTAATTGTTTTTTCGGTTGACATATTTTCTGAAAATGGTATAATAGAAAAATAAGGCGTTGCCTGTGTCAAAGGCAACTTAAAGGTTAAAAATTGGAGGAATACTAATGCGAATGGGAAAACCCGTGTTTTTCATTGTCGCAATAGTGGTTGTAGCGCTGTGCTATGTATCGGCATTCGGCGTGCAGACCTTTATCGGCGACAGTGAAATCATTATCAAAAGCGCAAAGGATATGCGTTTGGGTATTGACATTAACGGCGGTGTAGAAGCTTACTTCCAGCCTGCTGACGAGTCAATTAACCCAACAGAAGAGGAATTGGAAAGTATAAGAGCTATTCTTGTAACGAGAATGGACTCTAAAAACATTGCTGACAGAGAGATTACTGTTGACAAGGAAAGCGGAACAGTTCTTGTTCGTTTCCCCTGGAAATCAAATCTTTCTTCTACCAATCCCGAAAAGGCAATTGAGGAGCTGGGCGAAACAGCTAAGCTTACCTTCGTTGACCCTGACGGAAAGGTTGTAGTAGAGGGTAAAAACGTTGTAGATGCTTATCCCACAACTGACAGCGGAAAATATTTCGTTGCCCTTGAGTTTGATGAAGCAGGAGCAACCGCTTTTTCAAATAGCACAAAAACCCTTAGCAATACATCCTTAAGTGACGAAAAGAGAATAATCTCTATTAAGATGGACGACCAGGTTATTTCAGCTCCCATAGTTAATGCTCATATTACTGACGGTAAAGCTGTTATCGAGGGTATGGCTTCTGCGCAGGAAGCAAAAGAGCTTGCAGCTAAAATTAAGGCGGGTGCGCTTCCCTTTGATATTGAAACCCGTTCCTTCAGCACAATCTCTCCTATACTTGGTAACGATGCTCTTATGACTATGCTTTGGGCAGGTCTTGTTTCCTTTATTCTTATAGCTTTGTTTATGATTTTCTATTACAGATTGCCCGGCTTTGTTGCTTGCTTCGGCCTTGCAGCACAGGCAGCTATTCAGATTTTAATTCTTGCGATTACTCAGTATACTCTTACATTACCCGGTATCGCAGGTATTATTCTTACAATAGGTATGGGCGTTGATACAAACGTTATTATATGCGAAAGAATAAAAGAAGAAATCAAGTCCGGAAAAACAATGGGTACAGCTATTGATATCGGCTACAAGAAGGCGTACAGCGCTATTGTAGACGCAAACATTACAACTCTTATTGTTGCCGTTCTTCTCTATTTCTTCGGTTCAGGTGCTATGAAATCCTTTGGATTTACCCTCGGAGTAGGTGTTGCGCTTAACTTTATCACAGGCGTTACTCTTTCTCACGTTATGGTATCTTCAATCACCCGTTTCTCAGCATTCAAAAAACGTTTCTTCTTCGGCGTTAAAAAGGAGGATGCTGCACAATGATAGGATTTTACAAAAACAGATTTAAAGGCTTTATTATATCTGCAGCTATTATGCTTATAGGTATAGTTTGTATTTTCATTAACGGCATTAAGGTTGATATAACCTTCGTGGGCGGTTCTATTTCAAAGTATTCCTTTGAAGGCACTGTTGATTCTGCTAAAGCCGCTTCCGTAGCTAAGGAAGCTGTTGGGGACAGAGAGGTTTCCGTTCAGATTACAAAAAATGAAAATACAGGCGATAAGCTGGTATTCAACATTTCAGGCAAAAAAGGTCTTTCCTCAGAACAGCAGAAGGCTATAACAGATGGCTTGCAAAAAGCTTTCCCCGACAATAAAATTGAGCTTAGTGAGTCAAACAACGTTGAAGCATTTATCGGTGCTAAGTTCCTGAGAAACTCGTCAATCGCTATTATTGCAGCGGCGCTTCTTATAGTTCTTTACATCTGCTTCCGTTTCAGAAAAATATCAAGCGTTTCTCTTGGCGTATTTGCTATTGTAGCGCTTCTCCACGACTGCTTGCTTGTTTTCTTCACCTTCGTTATTTTCAGAATTCCCCTTAACGATGCGTTTATTGCGGTTATCCTTACAATTGTAGGTTATTCTATCAACGATACCGTTATTGTATATGACCGTATCAGAGAAAACTCCAAGCTTATGAATAGAAGCACTCCTGTTGAAGAGCTTGTGGATACAAGTGTTAACCAGTGTTTAAGCCGTTCAATAAATACATCAATAACAACCTTTGTTGCTATTTTAATCATTTTGATTTTTGCTCTAATCAACGGTATAACCTCTATAGTTAATTTCGCATTACCTATGATGGTAGGTATCGTTTCAGGCTGTTATTCTACATTGTTTATTGCTGCTCCTTTATGGGCTATGTGGCAAAAACGCAAGAAAAATAAAAGAGCGTAAATAAAAAACTGCCTCGGTCTGTACTCAGACTGAGGCAGTTTTACATTATTATTCTTTTTATATAGAAAATGACACTTTCGGGTTGAAAGTGTCATAGAGAGTTTATGCACTTTCAAAAGGCGTGTAACAAGAGTGCATACTTTAAAATCAATCTGTCTCACAATATCACTTACGTTTGAGATAAGTAAAAGGGTTTTAAGTTCTCATAACAAATGGGAACTGACGTCCCGTTTCCCTGCTTGTTACGGTATAAGATAAGTGAAAAATTGTTTTGAGATATATTTTACTTTGCAAAATTTATTCTATTTTTTCGAATTGCCTTTCAGGTGATATTTTGAAATGCTTTTGCAAATTGAAGACAATCTTAACGCTTAATTTTTTGGGAAGTTCTCCCCTTTCTATCTTGTTCAATGCATAAATACTAATATTTAAAATATTTGCCATCTCTTTTTTTGAAAAACCATTCTTTTTTCTTAAATATACAATATTATTTATAAAATTATTTATTTCATCATTTATATTTTTTCTTGTCATTTCAATCTCTCCTCAGATAAATCAAATTTGATGTAATTTATTTTAACATCAAATTTGATGTTTGTCAATACATCATTTTTGATTTATCATTAAACAGAAAAGAGGGATCGATGTGGAATATTATAAAAGAATAAGAGACATCAGAATTAAGAATAATGAAACTCAACAACAACTTGCCGATTTATTAGAAACGACTCAACAAGCCTATTTAAAATATGAAAAGGGCATAAATGAAATGCCAATCAGTAGAATCATAAAATTATGCAAACATTATAATTTGTCTGCTGATTATATTTTAGGTCTCACTGACCAACCAAAACCTTTAAAATAAATACCGCGCTGATTTTATCGGTATATCGCAAAAGGGAGCTGTAAAAACTTTCGTTTTTTCAGCTCCCTTTTTAGAGGGTAGGAAAATCAAGCAGATAGCATAAAACGTATATTTTTTAAAAGAATTAGCTAAAAGTTGTTTTCTGTTTTATGCGCTCTGCGCTTTTTTTACAGCCCCTTTTATTCGTGATGTCCGTGGCAATCCTGACAACAGCCCGAACAGCCTACTATCGGTACAGGGTCAATTCCCTGCTTCTTATAGTAATCGGCAAGGGCTGATTTAATTGCCTCTTCCGCAAGTACAGAGCAGTGGATTTTTGCAGGGGGAAGTCCGTCAAGAGCTTCTACTACCGCAGAATTTGTGAGCTCCATAGCCTCTTTTACGGTTTTTCCCTTAATAAGCTCTGTTGCCATTGACGATGTTGCAACTGCGGCGCCGCAGCCGAAGGTTTTAAACTTAACATCAACAATAACATCGTTTTCTATTTTAAGATACATTTTCATTATATCTCCGCATTTAGCGTTTCCTACCTCGCCGACAGCATTGGCATCGGCAAGCTCGCCAACGTTTCTCGGATTTGAAAAATGGTCCATAACCTTATTCGAATACATTAGTTTTCCCTCTTTTCTACCTTTTCCCATAAGGGCGACATATTACGTAAGGTCTTTGTAATTTTCGGCAAGACCTCTAATATATAATCTATGTCCTCTTCGGTGTTATTGTGTCCCAAAGAAATTCTCAATGAGCCGTGAGCCACTTCGTGAGACAGCCCCAACGCCAACAAAACGTGAGACGGGTCAAGAGAGCCTGAGGTACAAGCAGAGCCCGAGGAGGCGGATATTTTATTGAGGTCAAGCATAAGAAGAATAGACTCGCCCTCTATATATTCAATGGAAAAGTTCGCATTTCCCGGCAATCTTTTTTCAGCATCGCCGTTGAGTCTTGTGTACGGAATGGTGGTAAGCACGGTTTTTATAAGACGGTCACGCATTTTGGTAAGCTTAGCGGAGTTTTCCTCTAAGCTTGCAACAGCCCTTTTAACTGCACTTGCAAAGCCTACTGCGCCCGCTATGTTTTCCGTACCTGCACGGCGGTTTCTCTCCTGTGCGCCGCCCTCCATAAAGCGATTTATAACTACTCCGTTTCTTATAAACAAAGCGCCTATTCCCTTAGGACCGTACAATTTATGAGCAGTAAAGGACATAAGGTCAACATTTAAATCCTTTATGTCAACAGGTATCTGTCCCACAGCCTGCACAGCGTCTGTATGCAGTAAAATGCCTTTTTCACGGGTAATCTCAGCAATTTCCTTGATAGGCTGAATTGTGCCTATTTCGTTGTTGGCAAGCATTATGGTAACTAAAATAGTATCGTCTCTGATAAGCCTTTTAACATCCTCAACTCTTACTATTCCGTTTTCATAAACAGGCAGATAGGTAACCTCAAAGCCCTCTTTTTCAAGAATTTTAAGAGGGTGATGCACCGCATGGTGCTCAATGGCGCTGGTAATAATATGCTTACCTTTTTTCATTCTTGCATAAGCTGCGCCTCTTACTGCCCAGTTATCAGCCTCTGTTCCGCCGCTTGTAAAATATATTTCCTTTGCTTCGCAGTTTAAAGCTTCGGCAATATCCTCACGTGCCTTTGTAAGCACCTTTAAAGCTTCTACGCCTGTGCTGTGAAGACTTGAAGGATTTCCGTAAATCTCTGTGAAATAAGGAAGCATATCCTTAAGTACAGCTTCGTCAAGCTTTGTAGTTGCCGCATTATCTACATATACTGTTCTGTCCAACAACAATTGCTCCTTAATTATAAGTATTTCTGATATTGGCTTACAGCCATAGCATCGCAACGCTCGTTATATTTATGCCCTGCGTGCCCTTTTACCCACACTATTTCAACCTTGTGCTTTTTCAAAAGCGCAAGAAGCTGTTTCCATAAATCACTGTTGGGAGTGGGCTCATTGGCACTCTTTTTCCAGCCTTTTTTCTGCCAATTATATACCCAGCCTAAATTTATTGAGTCAGCAAGATATTTGGAGTCGGTACAAAGAATAACCTCGCAAGGCTCTTTAAGTGCCGCCAAAGCTTCAATAGCGCCGGTTAATTCCATACGGTTATTTGTGGTCTGCTCATCTCCGCCGGACAGCTCTTTTTCTATATCCCCGTAAACAAGGATAGCTCCCCAGCCGCCCGGACCGGGATTTCCCGAGCAAGCGCCGTCGGTATAAATATCGACGTGCTTCATTATAAAGTGTCTATTATTGTTCCCTTAATGTCAGGAGTTATGCTTCCTGCATTAGCTTCGTCTGTATCAATGTGCATAGCAGCAGAGAATTTCTCGCTTACACGAACAACAACGTCGCCGAAAACAATAGTTCTGTCGGGAGTTTCAGCCTTAACGTAAACAATTTGCTTGTCAGAAACGTTAAGAGCCTCAGCCTCAGCAGGTGTTAAGTGAATATGTCTCTTAGCTACGATAACGCCCTCTTCGATTTCAACGCTGCCGCAAGGTCCGATTATTTTTGCGCCTGCGCTTCCCTTAACGTCACCTGACTCACGGATAGGAGCCTTAACGCCGATTGAACGGGCATCTGTAGCGGAAATTTCAACCTGTGTAGCAGGACGAACAGGTCCTAAAATTGACATTTTAAGGCTGCCCTTAGGTCCTTCAACTGTAACCTTTTCTTCACAAGCGTACTGACCGGGCTGTGAAAGGTCCTTTTTATTTGTAAGCTCATATCCCTTTCCGAATAAAACCTCCAAATCAGCCGCAGATATGTGAATGTGTCTTGCAGATGTTTCTATCATTACTTCTCTTGCCATTTTAAGCACTTCCTTTTAAAAAATTTTTATATATATAATTTTATATCTTTTTTAAACTATTATCAAGTGACAAAGATAAAAAAGATACAAAAAAATAAGCTGTATTTATATCTATTATGTCAAATTTTTGTCAATTGAATTTATTCATAGCTCCGCTTATATCACCTTCGACAATAAGCTTTACGGCATCAGCCGATTTTTCAATGACCTCATAGAGCGCCTTTTGGTCTGCCTTTGGGATTTTGCCCAAAACCCAGTTTGCCAAGTCGTATTCGGGAGAAGGCTTTTTGCCTACGCCGATTTTTACTCGGGGGAAATTGTCTGAATTAAGATTTAAAATAATGCTTTTTATGCCGTTATGACCCCCTGCGCTTCCGTTTCTTCTGATACGCATTTTGCCAACGTCAAGCTCCACATCGTCAAAAACAACAAGCACCTTTTCAGGCGGAATTTTATAAAAAGAGGCAGCGGCAGAGACCGCTTCACCGCTTAAATTCATAAAGGTCTGCGGCTTCATAATAAGCGCTCTTGTGTTGCCGATTTTCATTTCGCCGCACAAAGCCTTGAACTTGAGCTTGTTTATGGAAATATTTTCTTTTTGAGAGATATAGTCAGCCGTAAGAAAGCCAGCATTATGACGGGTAAAGGTGTATTTTTCCCCCGGATTTCCAAGGCAAACTATAAGCCATTCTATGTTATTTTTAAAAAGCAAAAAACTCATTCCCTGTATTTTTAATATATCTGAAATATACTACCACAAAAAGCCAAAAAATGCAATATAAAAAAAGATTGACAAACATTTGTTCTAATGTTATAATACAAACAAATGTTCGAAAGAGTGGTTTGTATGGAGCTTTTTGATAAGCTTGAAATTTTATCTATGGCGGCAAAATATGATGTTGCCTGTACCAGCAGCGGAGTTGACAAAAGCTCTGCAGGGGGCAAAATAGGCAACGCCGTTGCCTGTGGAATTTGCCACAGCTTTTCTGCTGACGGCAGATGTATCTCTTTATTAAAGGTGCTTATGAGTAATGCCTGTATCTACGATTGCGCCTATTGCGCCAACAGAAAGAGCAACGATATAAAAAGAGCTTCCTTTACTCCCAGAGAGCTTGCGGAAATCACTATAAACTTTTATAAAAGAAACTATATTGAAGGCTTGTTTTTAAGCTCTGCCATTGTTAAAAACCCCGACTATACCTGTGAGAGAATGATAGAAACGCTGTCTATTATAAGAAACGAATACGGTTTTCGCGGGTACATTCACGCAAAGGCTATTCCCGGTGCCGACAGTCTTTTGATTTCAAAATTAGGCGCTCTTGCCGACAGATTGAGTGTAAATATTGAGTTGCCCACTCAAAAAAGTCTTGAAATGCTTGCGCCTCAAAAGTCAAAAAGCTCGATTTTGCTTCCTATGGGACTAATCAATCGGGAAATTCAGCAAAACACCACCGACATAGTGCGCTATAAAAGTGCGCCTAAATTCGCCCCTGCAGGACAAAGTACGCAGATGATTATAGGAGCAACACCCGAAACGGATTTTCAGATTTTGAAGCTGACAAGCGCCCTATATAAAAAATACTCTCTCAAAAGAGTTTTTTATTCGGCATACATTCCCATAAACGAAAGCCCTGTGCTTCCCTCCTTAGACACAAAGCCCCCTTTACTGAGAGAGCACCGTCTTTATCAGGCGGATTGGCTTCTTCGATTTTACGGCTTTGAGGCAGATGAGCTTTTGGACGAGAGACACCAAAGCTTTAATCCTCTTATAGACCCAAAATGCAACTGGGCAATAAATCACCCCGAGTTTTTCCCCGTGGAAATCAACACAGCGCCAAAGGAAATGCTTTTAAGAGTTCCCGGAATTGGCGTTACGGGAGCTTTAAAAATCCTTAAAGCAAGAAGAACAACCAAGCTCACCTTTGAGGATTTGCAAAAAATGGGCATAGCTTTAAAGAGAGCCGTTTATTTTATAACCTGTAATTCAAAAATGCTCAAGGGTCTTAAAATAAACGAAGGCTCGGCTTTAAATGCTCTTATTTCCGACAGCTGTAAGGATATGTTTTATAACAATATGTATGAACAGCTTGATTTATTCAGTGTTGAAAGAGTGAGAGAGGCAAGAGCTCTCACCAATGAGGTGAAAAATGAACTTTACAGATAAAAATATAATATATTTATACGACGGCTCGTATCAGGGCTTTTTAAGCTGTATTTTCAACTGCTTTTTAAAAAAGGAAAAACCTTTGAATATCGTGTGCGCTGACAGCTGTGAGCCAACTTTTTTTGAGCAGATTTTTATTGAAACAGACACTCAAAAAAGTGAGCGTGTGGAAAAAGGGCTTCGTCTTAAAGGTACTTACAGCGCATTGATTATGTTAAGACAGGGCTTTGACTGCTGTATAAATCAAAAAGAAATGCTTCTTCTTGATTTTATTATTTTAGTATTTGAAAAGGGCAGAGATGTTATCTCTATGCTGTCTGAAAAAACTGTAAGCGCTTTAAATAAAGCCATTAAAGCTCTTACAAACGAAGCGCATCACTTAAAAGGCTTTGTTCGTTTTTCTGTTTACGAAAACGCTCTTATAGCTGTTATAGAGCCTAAAAATTTTGTGCTTCCATATCTTGCGCCGCATTTTTGCGACCGCTATGTAAATGAGCACTTTTTTATATACGATAAAACTCACAATGCCGCTCTTGTATACGGAAATTCAAAAGCGGAAATTATAAAGATAGACAGCTTTCACGAATACAATTACGACAGCGAGGAAAAGAAATATCAAAGGCTGTGGAAAACCTTTTATAACACCATAAGCATAAAGGAAAGAGAAAATCCAAAGCTGCGTATAAGCCATATGCCAAAGCGCTTCTGGGGAAACATTACGGAAATGAAAGAGGACATTGACAATCCCTTGTTTTTGGAATAAAATTAGTAAGGTGATGAAAAAATGATTACTCCAAAAGCATTGGATTTTTTATTTGAAAACAGATTAAAGGACTCTAAACAATGGTTTGAAGCTCACAAGGGTCAATACCGTGAGCTTGTAGTTGAGCCTCTTATTGAGCTTTCTCGTAAGCTTTCCGACACTATGCTTGAAATTGACACAAGAATTATCGTAGAGCCTAAGAAAACTATTTCAAGAATATACAGGGATATTCGTTTTTCAAGAGATAAAACTCTTTACCGAGATGTTATGTGGCTTGTCTTTATGAGAGATAAAAAGCTGTATAACGGCTTGCCCGGCTATTTTTTTGAGTTTTCTCCCAGAGGCTTCAGATACGGCTGCGGCTATTATCAGGCTTCAAACGAGTCTTTAAACCAGATAAGAAGCTTGATTTTGTCGGGAGACAAAAGCTTTAAAAAAGCCTTAAAAACCTATGAAAGCCAAGATGTCTTTTCTCTTGAGGGTGATAAATACAAAAGAAGCCGTTATCCCGAAGCACCCGAAAATGTCAAGGACTGGCTTGAGCGAAAAAACTTTTGCTTTATTCATAACAGCAAGGATTTTGAGCTTCTCTTTTCAAAGGATTTAGCCGATACCTTGAAAAAGGATTTTTTACTCATTGAGCCGATATATGAATTTTTGTCCAAGGCGCAAGGAAAGACAGGAGAATAAAATGAAAAACAGAGTAGCTGAGCTTTTAGCAAAAAATAATATAGATGCCATACTTATAAGTAACGATGTAAATAACCTTTACGTTACGGGAGAGATTTTCGGCGGCTATACCTACATTACGGCGCAGGGGGAAATAATACTTTTCTCTAAATATGCCGATAAGGTGGGAGAATTTGAAACGGTAAAAATAAGAAAGCCCGAGCAAATCCCCGAGCTTTTAGGTAAAAAACCGCAAACTCTCAGCCTTGACGATGAAAGCAGCAGTGCAGCCGATTGGATAAGACTTAGTAATGCTTTTAGCTTTTGTAATATCGTTACCCGTAAAAATATTATGCGTACAGCAAGAATAGTAAAAACTCCTTCAGAGCTTGAAAAAATAAAAAAAGCGGCAGAACAGCAAATGACAGTTTATAGCAAAATCCCCGAGCTTTTTGAAGAGGGAATGACTGATACAGACTTGGCAATCAAGCTTGAAGGCGCTTTGAGAAAATGCGGACACAACGGCATTTTCCGCACCCACGGCTTCCATATGGAGTGCTTTATGGGCTCTCTTTTGTGCGGTCAGAACGGCGAAGAAGCATCTGTTTACGATTTTGCGCTGGGCGGCAAAGGAGCTACAAAGGCGCTTCCCATAGGCGCCTGCGGAGATGCTATAAAAGCGGGGGACGCTGTTATGGTGGATTATTCAGGCTGTTATGACGGCTATCTTTGTGATATGACAAGAACCTTTTTCGTAAAAGAAATTGCGCCCAAGGCTCTTTATGCCCACAATGTATCAATCGAAATTCAAGAGCTTGTACAGCCTATGCTGAAAGAAGGCGTATGCGCCTTTGAAATCTGGGAAAAGACATTAGAAATTGTTAAAAAACACAGCTTAGAGGGTTGCTTTATGGGACTTTCCAAGCAGTCAAAATTTGTAGGCCACGGTGTCGGTCTTGAAATTAACGAGCCCCCTGTAATGTGCACCAACGATAAAACCCCGCTTGAGCAAAACACCGTTTTAGCAATAGAGCCTAAATTTGTAATCAAAGGCATAGGCGCAGTAGGCGTTGAGGACACATATACAGTAGAAAAAAACAGCGGTATACTGCTGACGGATTTTGAAAGAAAAGCTATTATAATTTAGTCTTGACAAACCTTAAAAAACAATGTAAATTATTAGTATAATTTTCTTTTTTTAGAAAAAAATATATTATATTTTAAAAAGGAGAAATGAAAAATGGCAAATATAAAAGGCTCAAGAACAGAAGCTAACTTAATGGCGGCTTTTGCAGGTGAATCACAGGCGAGAAACAAGTACACTTACTATGCTTCTCAGGCTAAAAAGGACGGCTACGTTCAGATAAGCAAAATTTTTGAAGAAACAGCTAAAAATGAAATGGAGCACGCAAAAATCTGGTTTAAGCTTCTTCACAACGGCGCAGTTCCCAAGACTCCCGAAAACTTAGAGGATGCTGCAGGCGGCGAGCACTATGAGTGGACCGAGATGTATGCTCAGTTTGCAAAGGAAGCAAAAGAGGAAGGCTTCAATGATATAGCGGCACTTTTTGAAAGTGTTGCAAAAATCGAAAAAGAGCATGAGGAGAGATACAGAAAGCTTATTGCCAACGTTAAGGAAGGCATCGTATTCTCAAGAGACGGCGAAAAAATCTGGCTCTGCTCCAACTGCGGACACATTCACGTTGGAAAGGATGCTCCTCAGGTTTGCCCCGTATGCGCTCATCCTCAGGCATACTTCGAAATCAAAGCAGAAAACTATTAATAGCGTTGCAAAGCAAACATATCGCAAAAAAGGCAAGAGCGAGAATCGTTCTTGCCTTTTTAATGTATTGGTGAGTTATACTATCAAGTGCAACAGTTAAATAAAAAAAGACAGCTCATATAAATCTATGGTATAATGTAAATGCGACTAAACAAAAACCAAGGAGAATTCATATGAGCTACACCC